>CAYSFC010000005.1:0-25453 GCA_964430665.1 uncultured Methanosarcinales archaeon
CCTTCTGATCCAGGTATCATAGATATATCAAAAACATTATTTCCATATTCAGATATTATTACATTTTCTCCATTGAAAGTAAATACTACTTCTTCGTCAGGAGTTTCTAAATCATAAACATATTCTTTTAAATCTATGTTGAAAGAAGTTATACTTCCAGATTCTGTTTCTTCTAATTCTATATTTTGAATTCCTGAAAATGTGATAGGATTGTTGTTTATTCTTACTGCTGTTTGAGTTTGTCCTCCAAGATCATTTTCGAAGTCAAAAACAAACCAAAATACATGACCTGTTCCTAGGAAATCGTCAGTTAAAGGAATACTATCTACAAAGTAATAATAGTAATCATCTTTTATACCAAATAATTTTTCCCAAAAAGTTTGAGCATGATTAGTGTCATCTAGTTTAACTTTAGATAAATTGTCCCATTCGTCGAAGTCTAATTCTTCTCCGTTATTTACAACTAAATAAACTCTTTTAATTAAGTTTGAATCAGTCATAATGTTTCCATTTAAATCTGAAATTTTAAATTTAGTATACATTGATTCTCCTCTGAAGAAATCATAGTCTTCGAATTTGAAATTTGAATCATTGTAAATTTTTGCTTCGTTAATTTCGTAACCTTTTTCCCAAATATGGAATGTATCTGTTACGTGATTTGAATCATATAAATTTGTTAAAGTTGCGTAAGCATCTACAGTATAGTTTTTATTGTTACTAAATCCTGTTGAGATTGTAAAATCAACATTACAATATCCTTTATCGTTTGTGTTACATGTTGTTTTTATTGTTGTTATGTCGTTAGGTAAACTGAAGTGAACTGTTGCTTCTTCTGCTGGAACTCCGATTCCGTTTGTGACGTACGCAGTACATTTTAACATTTCACCTAAAACAACATCATCACCACAATTCATTGTCACTAAATCTAATTTGTCTTCTACAATTAAATTGAATGAAGTTGATGCAGTTTGACCTATGTTGTCTTCTACTGTTAAAATTATTTCAGTTGTTCCAATTTCATCATAAGAACAAACTAAATTTGTATTATCTTGAATATAACAATTTGCTCCAGTTTCATCTCCACTTATAGATGTACTAACTGAAGTTATTACTGAAAATTGTAATGACTTTGGATCTTCATCTGTAACGTATTGTTGTAAATTTGATAATGTGTATGTTTCTGTTTCTAACATAACTGTGACATCATCTAAGTCTTGCCAAACAGGTGCGTCGTTTGGAACTGTATCTTCATTAACTACAAGAGTTAGAATCATATCATCTGAAAATGTTCCTTCTTGAGCATAAACTACAACCCAAAACTCTCCTTCTAAAATTGATGTATCTATGGTTGTTGCACCACTAACTTGTGTAGTGTGATCTGCATCATATATTGGATTTGCAAATCCTAAATCTGCTGCGCTAACTAATAATCCTGTATCTACATCTATTATTTTTACAATTGTGTGTACTGGATCATCCATAGCATAACTGTTCCATTCAAAAATAACACTTTCTCCTTGTGTTACTTCTTTTAAAGTTGAAGTCATAACTGCATTATTTTCATCTAACCAATAAGTGTAAACACCTGAACCACTTGCAGTTGCAAATGATGTTAAAGTTAGTAATAATACAAATATGAAAAGTATTGAATAAATTTTGTTTATCATCTTCATTTTTGCACCTTTAGTATTTTTATGAAATTAAAAAAATAAAAATTATTTTTTATGTTCTTTGAACCATTCTCTTGGTGTGAAACCTAAATATCCTTCAATCATTTTGTCAGCTGGATAAACATTCGCTCCAACTTTAACTCCTGAATTTTTACCTTCTAAAGCACCACCAAAGTAATATGTGAATGGTTTCACATCTTCTTTTGATTCGTTCAAAGTAGTGTGACTTGAAACAAAGTTATTATTTATGTATGTGTCAAGTCTGTTCTTTTCTGTTTCAGTTAAATAACCATCTCTATAACCTACTCCGCCTTCGATTTCAAATATAGCTTTACTTTCAGGATTTAATTTAAATTTTAAACCAGCCAAGTATGTTTCAATAGCTTTTGTTATAGTTTGTGTTTGGTTATTGCTAGTATACCCAATAGTATTTCCTGATGTTTGTGAAACTATAGGTTGTCTATCAACTTCACCATTGTTATTTTCTTCATTGTAAACGTTGCTTGCTTTTCCAAAAGTTAAAGAGACTCTAGAGTTTCCAAGAGGAATTTCTACTCCTAATTTATTACCAATTGAGTTTTCTGCAGAAGAGTATCCTGTAGTTATTGTAACTCCTTTTAGTGATTCATATAATTTAGACAATGCATCGTTATCAGTTTTTAAAGAGTCGTTTGTTTTTTTAACTGTTGCTACTTCGTTTCTTAGATTTTCAACAATTAAATTTAGATCTTTTTCATCACCATCTATTTTGATAACGTATTCGTCACCCTCATTAACAGTAACATCAAGACCTTTTAATTTATCTTCTAAACTATTTATGTAGTCTAAAGGAAAGTCTGTTTGATATTGAGTGAATTCATCTGTATTTGTGGAGAATATTGTGTTGTATAATGATTCTACAGCTTTTACAACTGAACTATCTTTATCAGCAACATTTGATTTAATAACAAAAGTCATGTATTTATCGTTGCTTCCTACAGATGTAAGTGCAAAGTTTTTATCAGTAACATTTTTGTTGAAATAATTTAAAATTAAATCGTAATTGTTTCCGTCGAGAGAATCTTGTTTAGCTAGAGCAGATGAATCTTGATTTCCTTCAGGATATTCATGTTTTATAATAACTTCTAGTTTGCCGTCTTTTCCGTCTTTTCCTGGTTTTCCATTTTTTCCTGGTTTTCCTGGCTTACCTTGGATAATTATTGTTTTATTTTCAGCATCTTTTCCTGGTTTTCCATCTTCACCATCTTCACCATCTTTACCTGGTTTTGAAATAAATGAATTATCCCAACCTCTCGCATAAGGACTTGATGATGTATCACGATATGCTTGTTCTTTTTCTTGGTCTTCCTGAGTAAGAATATCTGGACCAGATGCAAATAAATTTGTAGCCAACATATATGATGCTGTTAAAATAGTTCCAAGTTTGAATAAAGTTTTTCCTTTCATCGTTTTCTACCTCGAGTTGATTGAATAGCTTGTAATGCTTCTGCTTTCGCTTTTTGTTCACGTGCGTATCTAATTGAATCTTGACGTTCAACATATTTATTATTAGCAATTAAATTATTTAAAGTTGAATCTGTTTTAGCATATTTTTTCTCTAATTCATTTTTAGCTAATTGTAAAGAATTATATTCTGAAATTTTTTCAGAAAGTAATGATTTTATTGATTTATAATTATTTGACTCTTGAGTTAGTTTGTTAGTTAATTTAGTATTTGCTTCTTTTAAATTATTATTCTCACTAACTAACGCATCTATGTTGTCGTTCTTGAAAAGAGTTGATATGTATGTTGTTGCTGCGATAGCTGCGATAGTTGTACCTGCAATTATTGGTTTGAAGTATTTAACACTTATTTTGCTAGCTAAACTATCATATACTTTCAACAGAATAGAATAATTTTCAGATAATTTTTCATTTTCTTTAGTTAATTCTTTGTTTTCTTCTGACATTGATTTTTCATAATGTTCGCTTGCTACATCATCCATATTCATAATTTCGTCTAATTGTTCTGTGTCAGATTTGATTTCCGGAATTGGATTTGAATTTTCATATTTAGAATTAGGTTCTATGAATGTTTTAGTTTTTTTAACTTCAGACAAATTATCGAAAATCATTTCGTCCTTACTTGATTTTTTTCTATCAGATTTCTCAGCTAAATCATTCATTAGATGAGGATCATTAAAATCAACTTTTTCGAATGAACTATTCCCTCCAGAACCTTCATTGTCTCCTTCATTCTCTTTTTGTAAAATATAATTGTTAGTCCATAACATTTTATTTCCCTCGCGATTGGAATTTTTCAGTAAAATTAACTACTGATGTAGTGTGAAAAGGTAGTTCAATATATAAACCTTTGCATTTTGTAATCACTCCCCAATGAATACAATATGTCACTCATACTACAAGATTAGAGAAGAATACAAATCAATTTATAAATATGTCTATAAGTTGTGCAAGAGAATTTAAAATCATAAAGATAAATTTTGTTACTTATATGAGTTACACTTAACTTATTCGCACTTTTTCATTTTTGCTATAAAAAAGCCTTCTGTACCTGTTTTATGTGGCCAAAATCTTCTTGTTAATTTTAAAGAAGAATCTAATTCTGTATCAAATACCTTTGTTAGGCCTTCATCTCCTATTTTTAGATTTGTTGGAATTAATTTCATATCAGAATATTGATTTAAAAACCAATCTATCATTAATTCGTCTTCTTCTGGTTCTAAAGAACATGTTGAATAAACCAAAACCCCTTTTTTTTCTAAAGATTTGTAAGCAGATCTTAATAATTCTTTTTGTAAATTACTACGACCTTTTATTCCTTCTAAATTTCTTATTGAAAAAAAGTTTTTTTCTACACAAAAATTTCCTGAGCAAGGTGCATCTAAAAGAATATGAGAAAACTTTAAACCTAAATCATGAATAAATCTTGAATCTTTTTTATATGTTGCAATGGATTTTAAATTTAGTCTTTCAATATTGTAGTTTAAAGGTTTTAATCTTAGAGAATTATTATCTATTGCAATTATTGGAACTTTATCTTGAAGAATTTGTGCCATTTGAGTGGTTTTACTACCTGGTGCAGCACACATATCTAAAACTTTTGTTGGGTTTTCTCCATTTAAAAGAACTTCTGCAGGTAATTGACTCGCGGCTTCTTGTATGTATATGTAACCTAATAAATATTCGGGTGATGATGCCAATGAAAAATCTGATTCATACCAGTAAGAATTTTTAAGAAAAGGAATTTTTTGTAATTTTATTTTTTGTTTTTTTAATCTTGAGATTATTTCTTTTTCTGATATTTGAAGAATATTTATTCTAATTGAACTTTTGATTGGAGGAACTAACTCAACTTCGAATTTTTCTCCTAATTTGTTGTATCTCTCCATAAATTGATTCATTTTTCACCTATTCAAGATTTAATTCCAACTTTCCTGTATGTTCATCTAAAGAAACGAATAAATCATTTTTCTCTAATTCTTTTTTTATTTCATTCCAAGATTTGATTTTTTTATTTTTTTGAATGTATTCTAATATTTCTTTTATTTGTGAATAGTTTTTATAAATTAGTTCTCCTTTTTCAGTGTTTTCTTCTTTTGATTGTTCGAGACCTTGTAATTGGTTTTTTTGTGCGTTCAAAATTTTACTTATTTTAGATAGGGATTCTTTTTTTTCAACTTCTATTTTTGCTTTCTCTGTTTTTTTATAATTTTGGAAAACTATTTTATTTATTCCTTGGTTAAATGTTTCAAAGAATTCTTCTGGAATTAAAGATTTCATTTCAATAGGATATATTTTGTTACCTACTTTGTTTGGTTTGACAGGTGAATTTATTAAATTTTTAATTTGATTGTATATTTTTTCAGATTCTTCTGGGGTGATTTGACTAGGAGATTTATTTTTATCTAAATCTAAATTCATTAGAACTTCTTCTGAGAACACTCCTCCTAAACTAAAATCTATTGCTAGAGATTTTACAATTGATTCTTTATCTGAAGATGTTATGTTTTTGTTAAATTCTTGTTGAGAAATTTCGAGTAAATTTATTTGTTGTGGTGGTAATTTATATTCTTCTCTGTTTTTTAAAGTTCTTTTGCCCCATGTTTGAGATTTAGCTACGGCCAATATTTGATTTTCTCCATCTGTTAGAATTATGTTTCCTGTTGAGAATAATTCTATATATAATATAGCATCTCCATGTTTTGTACTTAAATCTATTTTAATTATTCTTTCAAAATTAATTTGATTTATTTCTTTTATTTTGGCATTGGTTATTTTTCTTCTTAAAGAAGAGCAAAAAGAGGGTGGAAGATCAGGAAAATCTGGTTTGAAATCAGTTATACATATAACATCTGGTATTGATGTGTATAAGAATTTTTTGCCTTCTCCAGATATATGTAATGCAAATAATATGTTGAAATCTTCTTTTGTTTGAAAAATTTTCTCTATTTTTGCCCCTATTAAAGACTTTAATTCAGGTATTAAAAAATGTATGTCTAAAGATGATAAATTGTATTCCATTCTTTCAATAAAAACTCCTCCTTTTTATATTTAGCGTTAGCGATATACAAATACTTAAATATTAGATGGCAGTTATCCAAAATATGGTTATCACTACTAAGTTCGGCGATAAGGGTAAAACTCAACTTTTGTTTGGAAAGGTTGTTCCTAAATCACATCCTCGAATGCACATATGTGGTACTATTGATGAAGCCAATGCTCAATTGGGTGTTGCGAGAGCTTATGCTATTTCTCCTGGATTAAAAAAAGAGTTATTTATAATTCAAGAAAATATGTTTACTCTGGGTGCTGAAGTTGCAACTGCAAGGGAAGACTATCATAAACTTGGTAAAACTATAAATAAAACTCATGTTCTGAATATTGAAGGAGAAATTTCTGTTTTAGAGAATTTTAATGATATAGATAATTGGTTTGTACCAGGAGATATTGTAAGTTCTGCGCACATTGAAGTTGCTAGAACAATTATACGTAGGTTGGAAAGATATTTACATAATATGAAATATCACAATAAACACGCTCTTATTTACATTAATAGAGTTTCTGATTATTTGTGGTTATTAAGTCAAAAGGAAGAATATTATGTTCGTGGTTTGGAGAGAAAAGTTCATCTTAATAAAGAAGAAAAAGAAAGACAAACTCACATCTTTAATTAACTACATCCTGTTGTGGTTCCACAATCTTCACAAAGCATACATGTTCCATTTCTTCGCATTTTCATGCTACCGCAGTTTGAACATTTTTCTCCAGTATAACCTTGAGCTTTAGCTTTTAATATTTCTGCATCTTCTTTAGATACTTCTTTTTCATCATGGTTGTTTTTTTTGTCAGGATTATCTCTTTTTTTCTTAGCATCTTTTATGTGAACAAGATCAGTTCTATCTAAATATTCGAATCCGAGAACTCTAAATATGTAATCAACTAAAGAGCTAGACATTCTTATTGCTTCGTGACCTTGAACAACTCCTGATGGTAAGAATTTTTTGAAAGTAAATTTATCTATAAAAGACTCTAGAGGAACTTTATTTTCCAAAGCTAAAGAAACAGATTCTGCAAAAGACTCCATCATTGGTTTTAATGTTTCGTCTCCATCTTCAGTTGTTAATTCGATTTTAGCCAGAGAACCATCATTAAATTCTGTTGTAGTTAGAGTTATTTTTTGTCCTCCCACTTTTGCTTCTTGTGTGAATCCTCTTTTTAAATTTTCTAAAGCAACTTTGCTTGCTTCTTTTGGTCCAAAATCTAATCCGTCGTCTTCATTTTTCAATGCCAACAACATGTTTTCATCAGGATTTGAAGCGGATAAAGGTTGACTTAATTTACTTCCATCTCTATATAATGCTACAGCTTTAATCATCATCTTCCAAGAATCCAAATAAACTCTGTTCACATCTTCTATAGTTGCATTTGAATCCATGTTTATTGTTTTACTGATTGCGCCAGATATAAATGGTTGTACTGCAGCCATCATTTTCATATGTCCTTTGTAAGATATTAATCTTGTTCCTTTTTTACCACATTTACTTGCGCAATCGAAAACATCTAAATGTTCATCTTTTAATTCAGGGGCACCTTCCACAGTCATGGTTCCGCAAACATATTCTTCTGTTTTTTGAATTTGTTCTTCTGAGAATCCTAATTCTTTTAAAACATCTAAATTAAAATCTTTTATTTGTTCTTCTGAGAATCCTAATTTTTTTAGATTGTCTGAACCAATTGTGAATGCAGAGAATGCATGTTTTAATTCAAATGCAGATTTCAATTGAAGTTCAATTTTATCAACTATTTCTTGAGTAAATCCTTTTTGAATTAAATCTTGGTGGTTTATTGCTGGACATCCTTTTAGAGTTCCATGACCAATACAATAATTAATTATTGAATCTATTTGTTCTTCAGTATAATTTAATGCTTCTAATGCTTTTGGAACGGAGCGATTTACTATTTTGAAATAACCTCCTCCAACAAGTTTTTTGAATTTGACTAAAGCGAAATCAGGTTCTATTCCGGTTGTATCACAATCCATAACTAAACCAATTGTTCCAGTGGGTGCTATGACTGTTACTTGCGCATTTCTGTAACCATATTTTTGTCCCCAATCTAATGCATCGTCCCAAGATTTATGTGCTTCTTTTAACATATATTCTGGGCAAATTTTTTGGTCAATAGCAACAGGTTTTATTGTTAAATCTTCGTAAGAATCTTCACCATATGCTGCACGTCTGTGATTTCTCATGACTTTTAACATGTCTTCTTTATTTGATTCGTATTTTGCAAAGGTTCCGACAACACTAGCTAATTCTGCAGAAGTTCTATATGATTCTCCACCCATTATTGCAGAAACTCCTCCTGCTATTGCTCTTCCATAATCGCTGTCGTAAGCTGCACCCATTCGCATAACTAAAGAGCCTATATTTGCAAATCCTAATCCTAAACTCCTATATAAGAATGAATTTATTGCTATTTGTTTTGCAGGAAATTGTGCCATCACAATACTTAATTCTAAAACGATTGTCCAAATTCTTACGGAGTGTTTAAATTCATCTATTTTGAATTTTTTTTCTTTCTCATCATAAAATTTAATTAAATTTATACTTGCTAAGTTGCAAGCAGTATCATCTAAAAACATATATTCTGAACAAGGATTGCTTGCATTTATTCTTCCATCTTTTGGACATGTATGCCATTCATTTATTGTTGAATCATATTGTACACCAGGATCTGCACACATCCAAGCAGCATAATTTAATTTTTTCCAAAGTTCTTTTGCTTTGACTACTCTGTTTACTTTTTTATTTGTTCTATTTATTAGTTCCCAATCGCCATCTTTTTCTAATATTTCAAAAAATTTGTTAGGAATTCGTATAGAATTATTGCTGTTTTGTCCTGCTACTGTTATGTATGCTTCTGATTCAAAATCAGTGTCCATAGTTACAAAAGGAATTTCTTTAACTCCTTGTTTCGCTAATTGTAAAACTCTGTTAATGTAATTTATTGGAACATTTTTATGAAGTGCTTTTTTAATCGCATTTTTTAATTCAGGATTTTTTTCAATGTCTGTTGAATTTGTTTTGTTAATTATATTCATTATATTTTTTAATTCTTCATCGCAAATTTTACTTCCCGCAACTAAAGATGCAACTTTTTGTTCTTCACGCATTTTCCAATCTATAAATGACTCAATGTCTGGGTGGTTTAAATCTAAACAAACCATTTTTGCAGCACGTCTTGTTGTTCCTCCAGATTTAACTGAACCTGCACCTCTATCAAACACACTTAAGAAACTCATTAAACCAGAAGATTTTCCTCCTCCAGAAAGTCCTTCTCCATACGCTCTTAGTGTTGAGAAATTTGTTCCTGTGCCAGAACCGTATTTGAATAATCTAGCTTCTTTAGTTAGAACATCAAATATTCCTCCCTCATTCACTAAATCATCTCTTACACTTTGGATAAAACATGCGTGTGGTTGACAATGAGAATATGCGTCTTCAGAAAGTTTTGCTTCTCCTGTTACTGGATCTGCATAGTGATGACCTTGTGGTCTTCCAGTTATTCCATATGCTTCATATAGTCCTGTGTTGAACCATTGTGGGGAGTTTGGTGCAACCATTTGGTTTGTAATCATGTAAAGTAATTCTTCATAAAAAATTTGGGCATCTTTTTCTGAAGCAAAGTATTTGTAACGAGAACCCCAATTTTTCCAAGTTACTGCAAGTCTATGTGCAACTTGTTTTATGCTTGTTTCTCCACCATAAATTTGATTTCCATTTTCATCTAATTTTGGTGTTCCATCTTTGTTTTTTAAAGGAATTCCTTTTTTTCTAAAATATTTTTGAGCTAGAATGTCTGTAGCAACTTGACTCCAGAAATCTGGAACTTCTACTTGTTTGTTTTCAAAAACAACAGAACCATCTGTATTTTTTATAGATGAAGTTCTTATTTCGAAGTTGAAAGAAGAAAAAGGATCTTCGTTTTCTTTTGTAAATACTCTATTAATTTTTAGACCGTTTGGACTATATTCAAATTCTTTTTTAATCATATATAACTGCCCCCACACAACAATTTTAAGGTTGAAGTAAAAATAAAATCTTATAAATTACTTATATGTTTTTAGTAATTTGCTTTCTTTAAAAACATACATCCTTATTTAAAAAAAATATCGTAAAATATATATTCTAAAATATATATTCAAATATCGAAAGCAAATAATTTAGTTTGACGTTTATTTCCGAGGATTTGATCTGTTCTACATCCGTCTCTATATATAGTTATACCTTTACATTTTGATTTAAATGCCTCGAGAAATATTTCTTGTACTTCTGCTATTGATGCAGAATTTGAAAGATTGATTGTTTTTGATATTGAGTTGTCCACGTACTTTTGAAATTTGGCCATGACTTTTAGGTGTTCCTTTGGCGTTACATCGTGAGATGTTTTGAAAATACTCTTAAATTCCTCATCTAGCCAAGATATTTTTTTAACAGAATCCACAAATTTTAATTGAACTTTTTCTGTGCTGGTTAAATTTAATGTGTTTACTGCGTCTTCAAATTCATTATTCAAAATAGCATATTCTTGTCCGTTGTTTGATTTTGCAGTATATGAAAGCGCATAAACTGGTTCTATTGATTGTGAAACTCCAGCAATTAAGCTAGTTGTGCCTGTTGGAGATATTGCAGTTAAAGTTGCGTTTCTTCTAGGAGTTTCTATGTTTGTTTCATTGAATTCTGGAAAAGGACTTCTTGTCTTTGTTAAATTTTCTGACGCTTTTATTGATTCGTCTTTAACTATAGACATAATTTCTTCTATTAATTTCAAAGATTTGGATGACCCATAAGGAATTCTTAGTTTGAAGAGTAAATCTGCAAAACCCATAACACCCAGACCGACTTTTCTGCTTGCTTTTGTTTTTTCTTTTATTTTGGATTGAGAATATTTGTGTGCATCAATGCAATTATCTAGAAAGTGAACAGATGTATGAACTAATTCTTTTAATTTTTCTGTGTCTATATGTGTACCTGTTGAATCTGTTTTTATTGTTTTTATTAAATTTATGTGTACATAAGGAACTCCTTCATATTTCTCTAATTCGTATTGACCGCAACAAGAAGTACATAAAACTTTTCTTGATTTGAATGGATATTTTTTATTCATTTCATCTATGAAAACTAAACCTGGATCTCCTGTTGACCATGCTGATTCAGCAATGTGTTCAAATAAATCTCTCGCTCGAATTGTTTTAGTTATTTCATTATTTCTAGGATTTATTAAGTCGAATTCAGTGTCATCGATTACTGCTTTTATAAAATCATTTGTGATAGCAATAGATAGATTAAAATTTGTTAAATTATTTATATCTTTTTTAGCTTCAACAAAAGAATAGATGTCTGGATGATTTATGGATAATATTGCCATGTTTGCTCCAGGTCTTCTGCCGCCTTGGAGAATTGTACTAAAAGACATATCAAATATTTTCATAACACTTATTGGTCCAAATGCAACGTTTTGCATTCCTGATACTAAATCTCCTTTCGGGCGTATTTTTGAAAAGTTGAAACCAACTCCTCCACCATTTTGATGTATTGATGCTGCAATTTTTAAAGTTTCGAAAACAGCTTCTAAAGAATCTCGTACGTCTAAAGCGTGATCAGAAAATAAATGTTGTAATCTTGCTCCTGCGTTCATGAGTATTGGTGATGCAGGGATTATTTCTAATTGAGCCATTGCTTTAAAGAATTTTTCTTCAGTTTCTTGAACTTTACCTTCATAATCCATGTCTATTGAGGCAATGTTTTTAGCAACTCTGTAAAATAAGATGGGTAAATCTTCGATAATCTCTCCATCTGATCTTTTGAGATAATATCTGTTCTTTAGAATTGTTTCTGCAGTTTCTGAAATATGTAAAGAAGTTATGTATTTCTTGTAGTCTTCAGGAATTTCCATTAGGTAGATACAAGTACCCATAAATATAAAAAAGTTCCTATTCGTTCTGTTTTTCGATTTCTTTATAAACTTCTTTTAAAGAATCTATAAATTCTTCTTCTGTAATTAATTTTTTCTTTATTAAAAGGTCTAAAAGTGCATCTATTTTATCATGAGCTGCAAAAGCTAGTTCTTCTGTAGTAAATTCTTCTGTCATGATTATAGAATGTGAAGTTGGTTTAAAAGGTTTATCTTTTACAAGAAATATTTTTTCCTTTGAATTGATTTAAACTTACAGATTTAGCTATAATTCCTTTTTTGTGTAATTGATTTGATACATCTTTTGCTCTTAAACCATGTTTACAAATTATTATATATTTATTTTTAAAAGAATCTAGTTGATCAAGAATTTGAGGATATTTATATTTTGTTGAGTTAGGTATATTTTCTTCTGTTAGATTTATTATTTCAGCATCTTCAAAGGAAATGTCTTTGTTTCTTTCTTCTAAAGAAATTTCTCCTTTGAAAACCATTATTTCTTCTAGCGTTTTATTTAAATCTATTTCTGGGAATTTTTTTAATACTACGAAGGAAGGGTTTGTTGTAACAGGTCCTTCTGAAAGATTACAATATTCTTTTACTTTTTCTGAGAATTCAAAAGTACCTAATTCTCTTGCAATTTTAGTTATTTCTGTTTTATCCATTCCCAATAATGGACGTAATATTAATGCATCTGTTTGTGAATTTATTAATCTTAAACTTGAAACTGTTTGTGATGATTTTTGAGAAAGAGCTTCTCCTGTAACAACTGCAAGATGTTTGTTTATTTTTGCTACTTCTTCTCCTATTTTATAAAAAATTATTTTTAGAAAAATTTGTCTTAAAGTTGAATCAACTTTTTCTTTTATTTCTTTAACAATGTCTGCTGCGTCAATCACATAAAATTTAGGAGAATATCCAAAAACATAATTGTTTATTAATTGGTTGTATACTTTTGCTATTTCATCAAAAGGTGCATCACCTAATAAGTTTATGTATAAAAAATCTACTGCACAACCTCTTTTTAGCATTTTATATGCTGCAACTGGAGAATCAATTCCTCCTGAAAATAAACATAAAACTCGTCCTGCTGATGTTGGTGGAAGTCCTCCTACACCTTCTATATCTTCTGTATAAATGTATGCTTGATTGTTTCTTATTTCTATTTGTATGTTTATATTTGGTTGTTTTAGATTTACTCCTTCGCTATGTGGCTCTAAAATTTTTCCTAACTCCATGGAAAAGTCCATTGAAGAGAAATTTTGTTGTCCTTGTCGTTTAGTTGTTATTCTAAATGTTTTGTTTTGTATTAGTGATTTTGTTATTTTGAATGTTTTTTGAATTAAATCTTCTTTGTTTTCGAATTTAAGATTGTGTGCTGGAGAAAATGATTGTATTCCAGGGATTCTTTTTAATATAGGAATCATTTCCTCTGAATCTTCGTGATGTATTGTAAATCTTTTTCCATATGGATGTAGTCTATCTATTTTGAATTTTTTTAGAGCATCTTTTATTGCATCTATGTATAATTTTTCAAAGAATTTTCTATTTCTGTCACTTTTTAAAGCAATTTCCCCGTATTTTAAGACAATACTGTTTATTTCCATATTTAAAGGATTAAAAGGAGATTTATAAATTATCCGTATAAGATTTTTTAACATGTAGGCACTCTGCACCAGACAAAGTTAACCAGGCTAATCCTGAACCAAGAACACCTATTGAGTTTGAAATAAATTCAGGATCTTTTGTTGCTAAAGAAGTCATAAGTCCTAGTGTTCCGAATAAAGTATTTGTAGCTGCGAACCCTAAAAGAAGTGGCGTTTGTAAAATATATATGTTTTTGAGACGAGAATCTTCATCTAATCTAGTTTGAAACTCTTGTTTACTTTTTTCAGAAACATATGTTCCTTTTAGTGCGGCATATAATGAAATAAGTAAAGCGGTTTTTGTTCCAGTTATTCCTTGTAGTGCGAATCCTGCTGAAGAAACATAATATGTTTTTTGTAAAATGTTGTATTTAGAAGTATTAAATTTAGTTTGTAATTTGTTTGCTATATTTTCACATGTATTTGAATATGCAAAATAAATTTTCCATGCAGTTTCTTCTAAACCCATAAAAATGGAAATTATTTAAATGGTTTTAAATTTTGCTTTTTTATGAATCTTGTAGGAAAAGATATTACTGCCCAAAAATACTTGAATGATAGAGGTATTAAACAAGCCATAGAATATGGTTTTCTGAAAATATATCCTGATTTAGATTTTAATGATTCTACCAGAATTCAACCAGCAACTTTGGATGTGAAAATTCATGAAATTGATTCTAGTTCTGAATTGGATAATAGGTCTAAATTGAAACATTTTAGAGGAACGATGGTTGAAGCTAGAAGTTATAATGAGATTGGATTAACTGAATTAATTTTACATGATAGAAAAATTAAAAGATTGAATGTTGATTTCATTTTTCCATTCATTGAAGCTAGAAGTAGCGTTAGAAGATTGGGAGGGTTTGTTCCTACACAAGGGAGATATTTTTATTCATCTAATGAAAGATCGTTTGTTGAACTAAATAATTATTCTCATAATAATATTATTTTTGAAAAGGGAGAAAGATTTGCACAAGTATTCTTCAAAGTAGATCCTTTTGCTCATAAATGGCATGGAGGATATACTTTAGATAATTTGAAATCTATGAACTTTGAAAATCCTGAAGAATTGCTGAGAGATTTAAATGAAACTTTTGAAAAAGTTGAATCTTTGGATTATGGTATTGAAATAAAGACAAATGAGGAAATTGATTGGTTGTTACGTAAAGGTTATTTAGAAGTTTCACCCAAAGTTAAAATTAAGAACGGATGTTTATTAGTTCATGCGAGTGATGAGGCACATAAGATTAAAAAAATAGATGAACCAATTTATTTTTCTCAACGAAAAAAATATGTGGATAAAATTCATGAAAAAATAAAATTAAAAAAAGGATTTGTTTTAAATCCTAAAGAGCATATAGATATTATAACTGTTGAAAGTTTTAAATTGTCAGAACATGTTGGAATTCATTTTTACAATAACCCTTTATCGAAGGCAACTACATCTTGGAATAACGAAAGTATATCCTCTAATTTTGAGCTTGTGTCTGTTGCTGATGGGTGGGTAGATCCTGGTTATGAAGGTCCTTTCTCAAGACAACCTAAATGGTTTACTCCTCAAGTTATTAATCCTGGAGATATTGTTGGTTATGGTAAATTAATTTATTATCCTAATGGTGTGGGGAGTGTTTATGGAAGTGAAAAGTTAGGTTCTCAATATAATAATGCAAAGGCTAATGCAATTTCTAAATAATATTTAAATATAACAACAAATATTATAAATGGATTCAAAGTTTCTCTTTAAATGATATGTGTAATTGCTTTAATAATTTTCAGCATTCTAGGAATTTTTAGCGCCACACATAGAAAACTTGCTGCAGAAGCATTTGATTGTGTTTTTCGAAAATCTACTGGAAGAAAATGTGCTTCTGGAATGGACGTTAGAATAAAAAGTAAAATTACAGGAACGTTTATGAAGTTTAGTCCTAAGTTTGGAAAAATAATTTACAGACACTTTGAATTGGCTTCATGGATTTTTGTGATATTATTTATTGTTACTACGGCTTATTTAGGTTTTGGAGCATATAATTTTTATCTTTATGGAAATTGTTATGGTCCTACTGATACTGGTTTTTGTGTTTTTGATCCTTCAGGACACAATAGTCAATTTACTACTGAAGAAAGTTGTTCTGGAAATGATGAAATTTATGATTCTTTGAGTTTGGCTGGAAAAGATTTGAGTTTATTTACGAAAAGTTCTGGAAATTCTGGAAATATTGTTTTTTTCGTTGGATGTTTTGATTGTCAATATACAAAAGAAATTTATCCTGTTATGAAAGGTTTGAGAAATAAAACTACTTTTTATTTTGGACATTTTCCTGTTAATCATGCAGACGATAATGTAACTAAACTAACAAACTGCGCATATTATTATGATGAAGAAAAATATTGGGATTTAATTGATTCTATTTTTGAACTAAATACTTATGATTTTCAATCAATATTGGATTTGGCCGTTGTTGAAGGATATGTTGAAAAAGATTTAACTTTTTGTGTTGCAAAGGAAGGAAGCCAGAAACTTTATGATGAACAGATTGAAGAAATGAAGTCTATGGGAATTTATGGAACTCCAACTGTTTTTGTTAATGGTGAAGCTATTGTTGGTCCAAAACCATTAAGAGTTTATGAGAGGTTATTGAGATGAACAACAAAACTTTAATTTTGTGTTCTGATCGTAACAAGGTGAGATTATGAATGTTGAAAAAGATTTTCCTAAATTGAATGTAATTTATGTAGATTCTGCTTGTATGAGTTTAAGACCTCTTTGTGTTATTGATAAAATGAATGAATATTATATTTCTTATCCTTCATGTGGTGGAAGAAGTCATCATCAACTTGGAGAAAAAGTACAATCTGAAGTTGAAAAAGCTCGTAAAAAAGTTGCTAAATTTTTTGGAGCAAAGACTGATGAAATTATTTTCACGAAAAATGCTACTGAGGGAATAAATGTTGTTGCAAATGGTTTAAATTTAAAAAAAGTTTTAATTTCAGATAAAGAACATAATTCTAATTTAATTCCTTGGTTAAAAAAGGGTGTTAAAGTTGTTGTTTGTAAATCTAATGAAGATAATACTTTTGATTTGAAAGAATTTGAAAACAAAGTTAAGGGTGTTGATTTAGTTTCTGTTGTTTGGACATCTAATTTAGATGGCGTTACTAATCCTGTAAAAGAAATTATTAAAATTGCACACAAAAATTCTGTGCGGGTTTTGGTTGATGCTGCTCAAGCAGCAGCTCATAAAGATATCAATGTGAAAAAGCTTGATGTCGATTTTTTGGTGTGTTCTGCACATAAAATGTGTGGTCCTTCCGGCGTTGGTGTGTTGTACGGAAAGAAGCATCTTTTGGAAGAGGTGGGCTCTTTTATTGTTGGTGGAGATACTGTAAAAAATAGTAATTACACCAACTTTATTTTTGAAGATATTCCTAAACGTTTTGAAGCAGGTTTGCAAAATTATCCTGGAATTATTGGTTTTGGTGTTGCAATAGATTATTTATCTAAAATTGGTTTGAGTAAAATTGAAAAACATGTTGTCGCTTTGAATGAGTATTTGACTGCTAAGTTAAGTAAGATAAAAGGATTTGAATTAATTGGACCACAATCAGCTGAACAGCGGTCAGGGATCATTTCTTTTAATTTGAAAGGAAAGGATCCTCATGAAGTAGCTTTGTTGTTAGATTCTATAGCAAACATTTGTGTTCGAAGTGGACAACACTGCGTTCATTCTTGGTTTAATGCTCATAAATTAGATGGTAGTGTAAGAATATCTCTTTATTTCTATAACACTTTTGAAGAATGTGAAAAGATTTATGAAGAAGTTAAGAAAATAAGTGAATTATAATAAACTTTTTAAATTGAATTTTTTTCTTTATATCGGCTTTTAAAATATTAGTTAATTAAGTATGATAATTTTGTGAATTAGCTAATAATGTGTTAAGAGGCGGAATAAAAATGACTGAAAAATATGTATATTCCTTCGAAGAAGGAAGTAAAGAAATGAAAGAATTGCTCGGTGGAAAGGGAGCAAATTTGTCAGAGATGAGTAAAATTGGTGTGCCTGTGCCACCTGGTTTTGTTATTACAACAGATAGTTGTGCAAATTACTATGAAGAAGGTAAAAAACTAAGTGAAGAAGTTACTTCACAAATTAATGCTAAATTAGAAGAACTTGAGTCCAAGATGGGAATGAAATTAGGCGATGATGAAAATCCTTTACTTGTTTCTGTTCGTTCTGGAGCAGCAGTTTCTATGCCTGGTATGATGGACACTGTTTTAAACTTGGGTCTTAATGATAAATCTGTTGAAGGTTTAGCTAAAAAAACTAACAATGAAAGATTTGCTTGGGATTCTTATAGAAGATTTATTCAGATGTTTGGGAATGTTGTAATGCAAATGGAACATCATGACTTTGAACACGTTCTTCAAAAAATAAAAGAAACTAAAGGTGTTGAATTTGACACTGAATTAGATGTTTCAGATTTAAAAGAAGTTGTTGATGGTTATAAGAAAGTTATTATGAATAAACTTGGGAAGTCTTTTCCTCAAAATCCTAAAGAACAATTAATGTTATCTGTTGAAGCGGTTTTTGGAAGTTGGAATAATGATAGAGCTATTGTTTACAGAAGATTAAATCACATCTCAGGTTTGAAAGGAACTGCAGTTAATATTCAAGCAATGGTTTTTGGAAACATGGGTGAAACTTCTGGAACTGGAGTTTGTTTTTCAAGAGATCCTTCTACTGGAGAAAATGTTTTCTATGGTGAGTACTTAATGAATGCTCAAGGAGAAGATGTTGTTGCAGGTATTAGAACTCCTTTACCTATTTCAACTTTGGATGAACAAAATCCTGAAATCTATAAAGAAATTGTTGACATTAAAAATAAACTTGAACAACATTACAAAGATATGCAAGATATGGAATTTACAATTCAAGAAGGAAAATTGTATTTTTTGCAAACTAGAAATGGTAAAAGAACTGCGCAAGCTGCTGTTCAAATTGCTGTCGACTTGGTGGAAGAAAAATTATTAACTAAAGAAGAAGCTTTGATGAAAATTGAACCTGATGCTTTAAATCAATTATTACATAAGGGATTTGATACTATTGCTCTTGGAAAAGCTGAATCTATAACTCAAGGTTTACCTGCATCTCCTGGCGCAGCTGTTGGAGAGATTGTATTTACTGCAGAAGAAGCCCATATTAAATCTCTAGAAGGTAAGAAAGTTATTTTGGTTCGTACTGAAACTTCCCCTGAAGATATTGAAGGTATGAATGCGGCAGTTGGAATTTTAACTTCTACTGGTGGAATGACTTCGCATGCAGCTGTTGTTGCACGTGGAATGGGTAAATGTTGTGTTGCTGGTTGTGCTGATGCTAAAATAAATGAAACTGAAAAAACTTTAACAATAAATGGTGAAAAGTTTGTTGATGGAGATTTTATTTCGTTGGATGGTTCTCTTGGAAAAGTTTACGCTGGACAAATTCCAACAATAGATCCTGAGCTTTCTGGTGCTTTTAAAACAATTATGGAATGGTCTGATGAAATTCGAACTCTTAAAGTTAGAACTAATGCAGATACTCCTAAAGATGCAAAACAAGCTGTAGAATTTGGAGCAGAAGGTATTGGGCTTTGTAGAACTGAACATATGTTTTTTGAAGGAGATAGAATTAAAGCTGTAAGAGAAATGATTCTTTCTAAAGATTTAGTTGGAAGGGAAAAAGCTTTAGCTAAATTACTCCCTTATCAACAAGAAGATTTTAAAGGATTGTTTGAAGCTATGAATGGTAAGCCTGTGACTATAAGGTTATTGGATCCTCCTTTACATGAATTTTTACCTAAAGAAGAATCAGATATAAAAGTTCTTGCTGATGAAATGGATGTTTCTGTTGAAAAGTTAAAAGAAAAGATTGTAGATTTACATGAACAAAATCCTATGCTTGGTCATAGAGGATGTAGATTAGGAATAACTTATCCTGAAATCACTAGAATGCAAGCAACTGCAATTTTTAATGCTGCGAAAGAAACAGGAGCTAAAGCAGAAGTTATGATTCCTTTGGTTGGAAATATGAAAGAATTTGAGCATCAAAAAGAGATTGTTGTTTCTGTTGCGAAAGAGTTAGGTGTTTCCGATTATCAAGTTGGAACTATGATTGAGGTTCCTCGTGGTGCGTTGACTGCTGATTTGATTGCGAAAGAAGCTGAGTTTTTCTCTTTTGGAACTAATGATTTAACTCAAATGACTTTGGGTTTCTCAAGAGATGATGTTGGTAAGTTTATTCCTGAATATGTTGCAAAGGGAATTTATGCTAGAGATCCTTTCCAAGCTATTGATCAAACTGGTGTTGGTCAGTTGATGGAGATTGCTGTAAAGAAAGGTAGAGAAACAAGACCTGATATTAAGTTAGGTATTTGTGGTGAACATGGTGGTGAACCTAATTCTATTGAGTTTTGCCATAGAATTGGTTTGAATTATGTTTCTTGTTCGCCTTTCAGAGTTCCAATTGCAAGATTGGCAGCAGCTCAGGCAGCAATTAAGAATAAGTAATTTTTTATTTTTTATTTTATTTAAAGCATTGAAGTCTTTTTAACTTCACATGTTTTTTCGATAAATTTATATTTTTCTAAATTTAATTTTTATTATGATTATTAGAAAAGCTAAAAAAGAAGATATTGAACAAATATACAAATTATTTTTACAATTATGTTCTGAAGAAGATAAAGCAGCTAATAAAACAGCTAAATTTCTTGGAGATATTCGAAACAGAAGAAACGATTTTGAAAAAAGTGTTAAGAAAGAGTTGTTGAAAGAACTTGAAACACCTAAATCGATTTATTTGGTTGCTGAAGAAGAAGGTTTAATTGGTTATTGTTATGTTAGTTATCAAAAAACAAAAGATGCTTTTTTTAAACCTGTTGTTATAGGTTACTTAAATTCAATTGTTGTAGATAAAAAACATAGAAGAAAAGGAATTGCTAAAAAACTTCACGAAGAAGCAATAAAGTGGTTTAAGAAAAATAAATGTTCAATAGTTTATTTGGAAGTTTTCCAAAATAATCTTGCTGTTGAAACCTATGAGAAATGGAAATATAAAAAATCCACTTGTAAAATGTGGAAAAAATTATAAAAACAAAAACACTTGAAGTGAAACTTCAGTGCCCTAAAAATTAAAAAATTTTTATGGAATTAATTTTTCCAAACGCCATGAACATTACAGACTATTCTTGCTTTAAAATTTTGTTTATTGTCCGGATTGAGAAATTCTGCTTCAGGTTTTTCATGTGGTTTTAGTCTTTTTCCAATTATAAATCCTTCTGGAGAAATTAACTGAATTACTTCTATATAATGATTCATGTCCATAGGATGTGGAATTGATCCAACTTTAACTATTACTTTTCCTTCACTATATTCAATTACAGGAACGTGTTTTTCATGTCCTTCTCCATCGTGATTATGTTCAACCATGATGTGCATTTTTTGTTCACAACAAACTAATTCTCCAGGTCCTGCTTCAACAACAGAAACCAAATTTCCACAAATTTCGCATTTGTAAAATTTATCTTGTTCAGCCATTTTAAAACTCCATACATTCTGGTTCGTAATATTCTTGTGGATGTTTACAAGATGGACATTTTTCAGGAGGTTGCTCTCCTTCATGTATATACCCGCACTTAGAACATTTCCATTTTATTGGTTTATCTCTTTTAAAAACAGTTCCAGATTCGACCATTTCTAAAAGTTTTCTGAATCTTTCTTCGTGATGTTTTTCAACTTCTGCTATTTCTTCGAACAATTTTGCTGCGGCTTCATTTCCTTCTTCACGAGCTTCTTTTGCCATTCTCGGGTACATTTCTGTATCTTCGTAATGTTCTCCATCCATTGCAGCTTTTAAGTTTGCTTTTGTATCTGCGATTCCGCCTAGAAGTTTAAATTCATCTTTTGCGTGTTGTATTTCATTCATTGCGGTTTCTTCGAAGATTTTCGCTATATAATGATAACCTTCTTTTCTCGCAACTTTTGCGAAATAATCGTATTTGTTTCTTGCTTGACTTTCTCCTGCGAAAGCTTCTTTTAGATTTTCTTCAGTTTTACTCATTTTTATCCCCTCATTAAATTTTAATTAACATATATTTAAATTTGTCGAGTTTAATATTATTTATATGTTTTGTAGAGTAGTGATTTATTTAATCACTATTTTATTTACTCATATAATTTTTTAATCAATTCTGTAATTGGTGGGTTTGATAATTCTAAATCTTCTATTTTTTTACTTTTACTAAATTTTTCTAAAAATTCTGCAATAGTTAATTTGGATGTATCTAACTCAAGTTGTACTGTATATTCAGATAATTTTTTTATATTTTTTACACTTTTTATTTTTTTCAACTTTTGTAAATCAACTTTATCATAAAATTTCATTTTGACATATTTTTTATTCTGGATTTGTAATTTGGATGTTATGTCGTTAAAAACAATTTTTCCATGGTTGATTATTATTACTCTGTCACATAAATGTTCAATGTCTTCTAAATCATGACTTGTAACTATGAATGTTGTTCCTTCTTCTTTATTTATTTGTCGAATAAATTTTCTAATAATTTCTTTTGCAAATAAATCTAGGCCAATTGTAGGTTCGTCTAAAAAAACTATTTTTGGTTTGTGAAGCATAGCTATGACAAACTCACAACGCATACGTTCTCCTAAAGATAATTGACGTGTTGGTTTTTTCATTATGTCTTCAATACTTAATAGTTTAACCAATTTGTTTAATTCTGATTTGAAAGCTTTTTCTTCTAGAGAAAAAATTCCTTTGTGTAAATAGAATGAATCTATTGGTGGAAGGTCCCAGTAAAGTTGACTTTTTTGGCCGAATACAACACCGATGTTTGAAACATAATTTTTTCTATCTTTCCAAGGAACATATCCCATAATTTTAACTTCGCCTGAAGTAGGATACATAACGCCTGAAAGCATTTTTATTGTTGTTGATTTACCTGCACCATTAGGTCCTAAGAAACCGACAACCTCTCCTTTTTTAATATTTAAGGAAATATCATCTACTGCTTTAGATATTTTTATTTTTCTTACAAATAGAGATTTGACAGCTTCTAAAAAACCTGCACCTCTTTCATATGATTTAAATTCTTTTTTAAGATTTTTAACTTTTATTATGTCCACTTTTAACCACCTGCACTTGAATAATTTCTTATTGTTCTATACCATATAAATAAAGATAATGTAACTAAAATAATTACAGTTATTGCTGAATATAATATGTCCATACTAAAAAATCCTAATATTGTTTCTGCTGGAAATACTGCTACTGCAAAAATAGGTAAAAAAATTGTAAATATTATTCCTGTCAATAAAGGATATATTGATTTTGGATAAGTTCCTAACATACTTAATATGTCTAGAAGTTCGTATAATCTCCATGTTTGTATGAATTTAAATATGAATGCTGAAAATAATAATGCGAGAGAGAAGAAAAGACCTATACCTACAAGTAAACTGAAGATTCCTGCAACAACTCCTAATAAAGTTATATTTTCTAAATGAAATAGGGCAAAAATTATTATTCCTAAACCTCCTATGAATTTTGCAGTGTCTTCTGCGTCAAAAGAATTACAAATAAACATCCAAAGAATATTTCTTGGTTTTAAAAGTATTAAATCAAATTCTCCTTTGTGTAATGTCCAATTTGAATTCCAAACAATTCCGAAAAAAGTAACAAATGAAAATCCTCTAACCATAACAAAAATTCCTTGGAGTAACAAAACTTGGTATAGCGTCCAACCTTGAAAACCTGCTGTATTAAAATAAATGAGAAGTATAATTATAGGACTCGCCATTTCTAGAACAAACATTGAAATTAAAGATATGAAAAATTCTCCCCTATATGCAAGTCTATTTAAAAACGCCATTTCTGCAGATTTTAGCCAGAGTTTGAAATTTGAAGTCATGCTCCAACCCCGCTAAAATGTTTTTGTGCTTTATCCCAACAAAAATAAACTATTAACAACAATATTAAACACCATAATAATTGTATGCTTAAAGCAAAAAATACGCTATTGTAAAATCCATTTGCTAAATTTGTAGAAAATTTTCCAAGATATATGTTTGCAGGAACATATGAAATGTATTGAAATGGAAGAAAATTCATTATCTTTATGAATGTTTGAGGAAATAAACTTAAGGGTATAAATGCTCCTGCTGCAAAGTGTATGAAGAAATCAATCATCCAACCCAATGAGCGAATTTTAATTAACCAAAATGCCAACATACCAATTAATGCGTGGAGAAAAAAAGATATGACAAATGCAAAAAATATGGATATGAAAAGATAAAAGAAATTTCCTACTACAAAATAATCTTTGAAAAAAATTACGAATATTAAAAGTAAAGGTACTACTTCCATTATTGTTGCGAAAAGTCTTCTAGAAACTTTTTTCATGAAAGCTAATTTTATGTAATGTAGAGGTTTTAATAAATAAACTAAAAAATTTCCTTTTCTAATTTCCATTTCAAGATCTTGTTGAATTTCATCGTAAGTTGATATGTTGATGAAAGATGTTATTAAAAAATAAGTTATTAGTTCAGATATAGAATAACCTCCAACAGTTGCAGATGTTGAGTTGAAATAAACTGCTTTCCAAATAAGTAAAAGGATTATGAATCTTAATGGATTTAAAAGTAGACTTATGTAATATTGTGCTCTGTATGTTATTGCTAATTTCCAATAATATTTTGCAACATCCAGATATTGTATAAACATGTTAAAAAATATAAATTTATAATTTATAAAATAAACTATTAATCGTTGTCTACTCTTGGCGCTAAGATAAAGCTTAATTCAATTTGGTCTTTGACAGAATAAAATATTTTCAAAGGATAATCTTTTCCGAATTCTATTTTTACAGTGTCTGAAAGTTTTGAACCTTGAATCATTTTTTTAAGATATTCAATTGAATATTTTGCTTTCAAACCTTCTTCAGCACAAACAATTGTTGTTGATTCGTCTGCAGGCATATCTACTGATGCTTTAGAAAGATCTCCTTTTGAACTTATTGAAAATAATTTCTCAGACGCAGAGAATACAACAGATTCTCCTACAACATCAACATCATCTACAGCATCATTCAATAAAGAACTTTTGGTGTTAATTGAAGCTGTAAAAGATAAATCTGGAACGTTTTGTTCGTTTTCGTCTAGTTCTATAAGTGGTAAGTGAAAAGTTCTCTTTGAAGCAGATTGTAATGTTATTTTTAATTTATTTTCATCCAATTCTAGTGTTAAAGTATCGTTCGCTTTAACTCTTCTGAGAACTTGTTTAAAATTATTTAAATTTAAAGTTAAATCTGTATCTTTTTCTAAATCGTATGTAGTAAATGAGCTTGATTTCATTCTAAATACAACCATAGCCACATTTGCAGGATCCATGGACACCATTTCAACAACATCTTTTCTGATTTTTAAAGTTGCTTCAGTAACTATTTCTGAAACAATAGAAACTCCGTCCTTTAGATATTTAGGTTCTACTAAAACTAATTTCATTTAACCACCACTATACAATTCTAAAAAAGAGTGTAATATATAAATATTTTGTATATTTTGGCGTAAAAAGCCTTAAAAGTGTTTAAATAAGGTTTATTACGAATACT
>CAYSFC010000005.1:25553-26895 GCA_964430665.1 uncultured Methanosarcinales archaeon
ATATTTTGGCGTAAAAAGCCTTAAAAGTGTTTAAATAAGGTTTATTACGAATACTCTTAGAAAGAAATGTGCGGAGTGTAGGATTCAACCGAACGAATTTGTGAGTGAGCGTTGTGCAGGAGTTTACGACTAGCATGTTCGAATACTGTTGAAAGAAATGTGCGGAGTGTAGGATTCGAACCCACGTAGACACTAAGTCAACAGATGACTCACAATGATCTTCATAGAATTGCTCTATAGCAACACTCAGCACTCAAATGTCTTGAGTCTGTCCCGTTTGGCCACTCCGGCAACTCCGCAGTACTTGATTTGAAGAATTATTTAACGGTTTAAAAAAGTTGTTGTTTAATTTATTTGATTTAATTTCTTTTCTATGCTTGCTAAAGCTGCAGAAATATCATTATCATCACTTGCATCAAATTCTTTTTTAGGTTTTTTTGGAACTTCTTTTGGTTTTGCAGGTGTTTTCTTTGCAGTTGTTTTCTTTTTAGAAGGTTTTTTTGTTTCTTTTTCCTTTTCTTTCTTTGCTTCTTCTAATAATTCAGAATGAGGTAAATGTTCTTTTAATCTTGTTAGTAAGAAAGATATTTCTTTTATGTCTTCTCTTAAATTAGTTATTAATTCGGATTTTTCTTTTCGTATTAAATTTATTTTATTTTCAATTTTCATTGAGTGAAGAACTAATTTCGAACTTTCAAGTAAAGTAACTCTTGTGCCCGAAACATTCTTTATTTGAACGAAAAATTTATCCATTTTATATACCTTTATTAAAAATATTTTTATCTATGTTTGAAATTTTATCTCCAACTTCCTTTAAATTATCTTTCCAAGATTTCAATTCATTCTCTTCAGATTTTCTAAGATTTTCAATTTCTTCTAAAGTTGAATTAGTTTCAGCTAATTTTTTCTTTATTAAATCTAATATATCGAGTATTTCTTTATTTTCTTCGACTTGAACGAATATTTGATTTTCCATATTTTCACCTAGTTAGTTTTTCTTCGATTTTCATCATATTTTTGTGCAATAATTCCATAGCACTAATATTTTTTGTGTATGTTTTAGACATTTTATCATTTATTAAAGCTAATTTGGATTGTTTTCGTGATTGATTTTGAATTACATTTTTTGCTTCTTCTACATTTTCAAGTGCACTTATGTAATTTTCTTTATTTACATATAGTTTTTTATTATTTACTTGAGAATGAGCTTTGTAAGAAGCGGGCTTTTCAATTTCTGTTAAAGGTTCTTCGAATTTTGGAAGATTTTCAAATAATTTATCTAGATCGTCTTCGGAACTTTCTTCAGGAGTAGACTCTTGTGTTTGATGTTCGTCGTAAGAAA
>CAYSFC010000005.1:26995-43235 GCA_964430665.1 uncultured Methanosarcinales archaeon
TCTTCGGAACTTTCTTCAGGAGTAGACTCTTGTGTTTGATGTTCGTCGTAAGAAATTAGTTTTTCTTCTTCTGGTTGTTGTTCAGGAGTTTCTTGTGAATCTTGAATATTTTGATTTTTTATTTCATTTGTTGCTTGTTCTTGAAAAGTTTCTTCCATAGGTTTTTCTTCTGGTTCCGGAATTTCTTCAACAGGTTTGTTTTGAGAAATTTCTTCTTCTGGTTGTTGTTCTGAAAAAGTTTCTTGAACAGGTTTGTTTTGAGAAAAATCTTGTGCAAAAGGATTATCATCTGGCTCTTGTGGTGCAACGTTAGAAATGTCTTCTTTTTGTTGAACTGGTTGAATTGGTGGTAAATCCAGTGTTGAATCTGGAGACTCTTTCTCCTTTTTACTAAATAAGCCAAATAAACTCATACCGCACCTCTTTTTACTTTTTAAAAAATATAAGTATTAAAATATTTCTTACCACTCTAAAAAGACTAAACTCGTAATTCTGCCGAAATTTATAGGATTAAGTAAATATAAAAGAAATTTAAATAAAAATGTTATGAAATTTATTTATTTGTTAATTTTATTGTTGCTAACTTCGTTAGTTGTTGGAGAAGAAATAAATTATTATAATTCTACTTTGGACATTAGTTCGATTGTTGAATTGAATTCATCTGAAGAGCAGAGTTCTGTATTTTATATTAAAAATTTAAATTACTCTACTGGAAATGATCCTTTATTGTTGAATTATACGCAAATTTTATTGTGGAAAAATGAAACTTTATTTTTTCAGAATGTAACAAAGGAATTGAAATCATATACTAAATCCAATACTGGGTTGGTTAAATTTGATAGGGAGGGAAATTATAGTTTAATTTTTAAAACTCAAAATCAATCTTTGGTGTGGAATTATTATATAAATTATAGTGAGGAAATAAATAATTCGGAGAACGATACTAATTCAACAAATTTTGTTTATGATTGTGATAATTTTAATGTTAATACTGATAAAAAAATTTATTTGTCTGGAGAAAAAGTTTCTATTTATTTTAATAACGTTGAGATTGAAGAATTCAATATAACTTATTGGGTGAAAGACTTGAATGGAAATTTAATGAAACCTGAATATACAACTCAGAATTCAAATACTAAGTCTTACACTCCGAAGATATCTGAGAATGAAAAAGCAATGATAGTTTATGCAAAATTAAATACTAATTTTTGTGAAAAAGAATCAACTAGTTTATTTGTAGTAGATAATTATGATAATGAGGTTGAGGAAATTGAAGCAGAAAATCATCTTGAAATAAAGTCAATATTGCAAGAAGAAGATTTAGTTTTTTCATCAATACATGTTGAAAAAAATATTGGTACGAAAAGAATTGTAAAAATTTTTGTTATTGATGATACTGGGAAAAAAGTTAGTGAAGAAATAAAATTAGATTTGAAAAATAAAATTAAATTTGATATCGATATTGTGTTGGTTTTGGAAGAAAAATTGGAAACAGCAAAATTAGTTGTTGAAGGATTGGGAGAAGAAGTAAATAAGTCATTTAATTTGTATTATGATGATATGAAATCTGAAAATATTGTTCTAAACAGAACTACTCAAAAGAAATATGTTGGAGGTACTTTTGATTGGAATGTTAAAATTAAAGGTGAAGGGGAAGGTATTTTAATAATTAATAGTTCTGATAATCAATTATTTGTGGAAAATTTGACTCTTGATGGAACAAACACGTTTTCGTTTAAAATTGATGCGAATAAGAGTTTAAATTTGACTACTTTATTTTATTCTGGTGGATTGATTGAAAAGTTTAACGATGAAGTTTTTCTTATAGATAATACTAAAAAAGAAATTGTTGTTCCAAAATTAGTTCAAGAAAACATATCTCCTCTTACAAGTGCTGTTGTTAAGGAAAATTTTGAAGAAGATTTAGATGGAAAGAAATCAATTCCTTGGTTCTTGGTGATTACAGGGGTTGTCTTGATTTTTGTTATTTTGAATGTTGACAAATTTAAAAAGCATTTCGATAGGTTTATAAAAAATAAATAATAACTAAACGAATACGGTGTCAGATATGAAAGATAAAGAAATTCGCAAATTTATAGATGAAGGGTATTTAAGGATAACTGTGATTTTTGAAATAATAGGCCATCCTAAAAAACATGTTGAAGATACGTTAAAGGCGTATATTGCAAACATAAAGGGCGACAAAGATTTGGAAGTTATCAGCGAAGAATACGAAGAAGCTGAAGAATTGGAAGGAGATGTTTTCAGTGTTGTAGCTGAAACTCAAATGTTGATTAGAAATATTGAAAAATTAACTGAATTGTGTATAAATTATTCTCCAGCATCAATAGAAATTATGGAACCAGATAAATTAACGTTGGAACAAAGAGATCTAAATCACTGGTTGAATGATATGTTAGCTAAAATTCATGAAGTTGGTATAATTCAAAAACAACTTAATTCTCAAAAAGAAGGCCTTATAAGAAATTTTAATGCAATGACTAGAAATGCAATAATTCTTGTTTTAAAAGAACCTTCTGATTTAAGTACAATAAGTAAGAAAATTGGAATGATTGATGAACATACAGAAAAATTTGTTGAAGCTTTAATCAAAGAGAAAAAAGTTGAAAAGAAAAAGAATTTATATCAATTAATTCATTGATGAAATAAAATGTCTGACGAATTAGAAAATCAAATTGAAGCTATATTATTTGCATCGGGAAAGGGTGTGAGTATTGAAGATTTAAGTAAAATTTGTGATGTTTCTGAAACTAAAATAAAAAATTCTGTAAAGAAATTGAAAGAAAATTATGATTCAAGAGATTCTGGTTTGAAGGTTGATTTCATAAATGATAAATGGAAATTAACTGTTAGAAGTAAATATGTTCCTCATATTGAAAAATTAGTTAGTGAAACAGAATTGCCTGCTCCTGTTCTAAAGACTTTGGCAGTAGTTGCTTTCAAAAGTCCTATTCTTCAATCAGAAATTATAGATATGCGTGGTCAAGGAGCTTATGATCATATAAAACAATTGGCTAAAGAAGGTCTTCTTACAAAGGAAAATCATGGCAGGAGTTATATTTTAAAAATTACTGAAAAATTTTATGAGTATTTTGATGTTGAAGGTGATGAAGAAATAAGAGACGTTTTTTCTAAGTTAAAAGAAAAACAACAACAAAAATTAGGTGAACTTGAAGTTATAGATATTGAAGAGAGAAAAAGAAGAGAAGATAAAAATCAATCTAAGTTGGATGTTGTGGAGATTGAAAACTCTGAAATGAAAGATCACAATAATATTTTCGATGATGTAGAGAAAAAAGAAGAAAATTTTGAAATAAATCCTGAAAAAGAAGTAGAGAAAAAAGAAAATAAAAAATTTTTAACTGATATTGATTCTCAAATAGAAGAATTATCTAAGAGATTAGATAATAAAGAAAATGATGTTGAAGCTTTAGAAAAAGAAGAAGATAGTGAAGAAGAAAAGGACGATGAAAAAGAGTCGTCTGAGGAGAAAAAGGAAGAGGAAAATTACTTGTAAAATGACTTTGACTTTAAGATGTCCTCATTGTAAAGAATTTATGAAATATCTTCCAAGAAATAATTCTAAAAATAAAAGAAAAGTGTGTGTTTATTGTGGTAAATCTTTTTCTGTTAATAGAGAAAACATCTTCACTGGAGATGATGAAAATATTGCTCAAAAAAGGCTTGATTTTGAAAAGCAATTCAGTTGAATTTTGCCTTTAAATAGGCATCTAACACAAGGCTTATAAATGGTTTGTTCTTCTAAAATTATACATTGATAGAAGAAGAAAATACCTTAAAAAACGAGTCTAATGATAAGAATATAATAGTCGGAGTTCTAGAGTCTGAAATGAAAAAGGCATACTTAGCTTATGCTATGTCTGTTATTATAGGAAGGGCTCTTCCTGACGTGAGAGATGGTTTAAAACCAGTCCATAGAAGGATATTATATGCTATGAATGATATGGGTATGACCCATAATAAACCATATAAAAAATGTGCAAGAATTGTTGGGGAAGTTTTGGGTAAATATCATCCTCACGGAGATACTGCAGTTTATGATTCTTTGGTAAGAATGGCTCAAGAATTTTCATTGAGATATACTTTGATTCAAGGTCAAGGAAACTTTGGTTCTGTTGATGGAGATAATGCTGCAGCTATGAGATATACTGAAGCACGTATGGCTAAAATTTCTGAAGAGATGTTGAAAGATATTGAAAAAGAAACTGTTGATATGCGTCTTAATTTTGATGAAAGTCTTGAGGAGCCAATTGTTTTACCTGTAAGAATTCCTAATCTTTTAGTTAATGGATCTAATGGTATTGCTGTTGGAATGGCAACAAACATTCCACCTCATAACATGGGGGAAATTATAGATGCTTCTTTGAAAGTTCTGGATGAACCTGATGTTGAAATTTCAGATTTGGTTGAAATTGTTAAAGGTCCTGATTTTCCAACGGGCGGAATTATTTTGGGTAATTTAGGAATTAGACAAGCATATTTAACTGGTAGAGGAAAATATAAAGTTCGTTCTAAATTATTTGTTGAAGAAAAAAATAATAGAAAAAGAATCGTTATTACAGAAATTCCTTATCAATTAAATAAGTCTTTATTACTTGAACAAATAGCTGAGGCTGTTAGAAATAAACAAGTAGATGGTATAAGTGATATTCGTGATGAAAGTGATAAAAAGGGTATGCGTATAGTTATAGAACTTAAAAAAGATGCTGTTGAAGAAGTTGTACAAAATCAATTATTTAAACACACTAGGTTACAAGTGGGAACTGGAATTATATTCCTTGCAATAGTTAATAACGAACCTAAAGTTTTAAATCTTAAAGAGATGTTATCTTATTTTTTAGAACACAGAACTGAAGTTGTTAAAAGAAGAACTTCATATGATTTGAAAAAAGCATATAAAAAAGCACATATTCTTGAAGGTTTAACTGTTGCTCTTGCGAATATTGATGAAGTAATTAAATTAATTAAAGGAGCAGAATCTGTTGTTGTTGCAAAAGAAGGATTAAAATCAAAATATGATTTAAGTGATGAACAAACTTCAGCAATTCTAGATATGAAGTTACAAAAACTTACTAATTTAGAACAAGATAAAATCAAAACAGATTATGAAGAAACTAAAAGATTAATTGATGAATTGGAATCTATATTAGCAAGTGATGAAAAAGTTAAAAATATAATAAAAGATGAATTGATTGAAATTAAAGAAAAATATTCTGATGACAGAAAAACAGAAATTGTAGAATCTTATGAAGATGATGATATAGATATGGAAGATTTGATTGCATCCGAAGATCAAATCATAACAGTTAGTTCATCAGGCTATATAAAAAGAGTTGATCCTTCTATTTATCGTGTTCAAAATAGGGGTGGAAAAGGAATAATTGGAGCAGGAACTAAAGAAGAAGATATAATTGAACATTTATTTATCGCTAATACTCATTCTTATATTTTGATATTTACAAATATAGGAAAAGTTCATTGGTTAAAGGGTTGGAAAATACCTGAAGGTAGTAGACAATCTAAAGGAAAAGCTATTGCAAATTTACTTTCTATGGAAACGGGAGAATATCCTGCAGCATTTGTACCTATTAGAGAGTTTGATAATGAACATTATTTGGTTCTGGCTACTAAGAAAGGTATTATTAAGAAAACAAATTTAGATGCATATTCTAGACCAAGGCAAAATGGAATCATAGGAATAACTTTGGATGAAGGAGATTCTGTTATTAATGCAAAATTAACTGATGGTAATAAAGAGTTAATGATTGCAACAAAAAAAGGTCAAGCAGTGAGATTCAATGAGAAGGATGCAAGACCTATAGGAAGAACTAGTAGAGGAGTTAGAGGAATTAGTTTGAGTTCTGGTGATGAGGTTGTTGGAATGCTTCTAATAGAGCCTAATGAAACTATTTTAACATTGACTGAAAATGGATATGGGAAAAGAAGTCACATTGAAGATTATAGATTAATTAATCGTGGTGGAAAAGGAGTACGTAACATAATTTGTAGTGAAAGAAATGGAGATGTTGTGGCTGTAAAAACAGTTAAAGGAGACGAAGATATTTTGATAATTTCTCAACAAGGTATAATAATACGTACAGCTGTTTCACAAATTAATGTAATTGGAAGAAATACTCAAGGTGTGAGATTGATGAGATTGAAGAGCGATACTGATAAAGTTCAAAATGCAACTATTGCAGAACATGAAGATGTTCAAGAATCAGAGGTTAGTGATGAAGCTCAACAAACATAAATTGAAAATAAAGGGATGGACTGAAAAAGAAATAGAAGATGCAGAAAAGATATTGATTAAGTCTGAAGAAAGAAGACATCCTAAACTTATTTTACTTGAAAAATTCAGTTATTGGTTATTATTTGGGTTGATAATACTTTTTGGTTTAATAACTGCATGGATAATTCAGCCAATATTGATATTGACAAGTAACATTATTTCTATAATTGTTGTTGCTATTGCAGGTCTTCTTTTTAGTGGAGTTTCTATTGTTTTGTTGAGAAATATTGAACGGTTAGAATTCAAACACCATGTTACAATAAGTGTAATTATACCTTTGACAGCCATAATATCTAGTGTTTTTCTTATTAATACTATGAATATCGTTGCTGAGCGAACAGATTTGTATACTCATAATGCTTATTTACTAGGAATGATTTTTGTTGTGTTTAGTTTTATTCCTTACGCAGTATATCTTATTTTGGAGAAGAGGAAAAAATGAAACTCTTTGAATGGACTAAAGAATATATTAAATTTAAAGACATGTTGAAGAAACAAAACACTAGTGTTGATTACTTTGACAATAAAATAATTGTTACACAAAAAGATAATAAAATAAATTATTTAATTGATGATAATCTTAATAATATAATTAAAGATATTGAAGATATTAAAGAAATTTATTTGGTTTGTTTGAACACTAAAAAAAATGTAGATGTTATGGAAGATAATTGGAAAATTCTAACTCAGAATCCTAAGTTAACTATAATTTTTGTTGAACCTGATTTGAATGTTAAATGGTTGATAAAACCACATATACATAATAAAATTATTGATGGAGAAAATCTTAAAGAAGGTTTGTTAAGTTTACATAGGGGAATTAAAATAAATTAAAATGGAAACTAAAAACACAACTGGTACTGGTTGTTTGGATTGGCTCTTAGAAGGTGGTTTTGAAAGAGGAGTTATTACTACAATATATGGACCTGCTGGTAGTGGAAAGACAAACATATGTCTTCTTTTTGCTAGAGCCAATACTGAAAAAAAAATAATTTATGTTGATACTGAAGGTTCTTTTTCTGTTTCTAGATTTAGACAAATAACTGATGATCTTAAAAAATCAATAAACAATATTTTATTTTTAAATCCTACAACTTTTGAAGAACAAAAAAAATCTTTTAAGAAAATAAATGATTTGATGGGTAAAAATATTGGTGCAATTATAATTGATTCTATAGCGATGTTATATAGGTTAGAAATGGGTAAAACGAAAAATGTTTATGAAGTGAATAAACAATTGGGAATTCAATTGGGTCAATTAACTGAAATTGCTAGAAAAAATAATATACCTATACTTATAACAAATCAAGTTTATACAGATTTTGAAAATAAGGGAAAAGTGAATATTGTTGGTGGAGATTTATTGAAATATCAAAGTAAATGTTTAATTGAATTGCAAAAAGTTGAAACAGGACTTAGGAGAGCAATAATAAGAAAGCATCGTTCTATTGAGGAAGGAAAAGAAATAGTTTTCAAAATAACGGATGGCGGTTTTGAAGAAGTTTTGCTAGAAAAATATGAATAAAAACACAAGAATAAATTTTCTTGTGTCTTAAAAAAATTAAAAATTATTCTTCACAAAAGTCATCTATTGAGTATTCGAAAGCTTGACCTTTGTTAGTTAAGTTTTTCAGTTCTAAATATTGCTTTGCTAACAACCAGAAAATTAAACCAAGACTTTTCTTACCTTTGTTATTACAAGGTAAAACTAAATCTATATTGTTTGAACTGTTGTTAGTATCGCATAAAGCAATAGTTGGTATTCCAGATACTAATGCGTCTTTTAGAGCGTTTCTATCAGGACCGACATCAACAAGTAACATTATTTTTCCTTCTATGAAATTTTTTAATTGAGGGTTTGTTAGAACTCCTGGAGGATATCTTCCAGGGAAAACTTTAGATCCAGTTACTTTTGCAAATAATCTAACTGCTTTCCAGCCATTTTCACGTCTACAAACAACCACAATATCTTCTGGTTCATATTTTGACAACATGTTTGCTGCTAATCTTAATCTTTCATCTATTTTTTGTAGATTTAACACAGATAAACCATCGTTTCTTGTTTTGTATATAAAGTTAGACATATACTTTGAACGAAATTTTGTACCTATGTGAATTCCTGCTTTCAAATAATCCTCTGTAGGGATCAATAATTCATCTGACATTTTTTCACCTTGTTTTGTGAGAAAGAAATATTTCTTCCGCACTAATTTTTACCCTGTGCGATGCTTAAAGCATATTTGCAAACAAAAACACATTTGTGCAGTCTTAAAGACTTAAAGCTTACAAATAGGGTTATAAATGAAGAAAATTTACAAGGTTTATAAATTTACCTAAAATTCTTCAGAATCTCCATCTGTAGTTAAAAAGTCAGATACGTCTTCTTGTGGTCCTTTTAGACGTTTTTTTAATTCCTCTGGAGAAGGTATGTTTGATGTTGGGAAAGGATCTACTTTTTCTATTAATTCACCGAAACCAACTTTGGTTGAAATTTTCGTTATTTTTACTTTGACGAAATCTCCTGCAGAAACATTTGGTACGAAAATAACAAATCCTTTTGTTCGTATTATTCCATCTCCACGTTCTCCAACTGAAAGAACTTTTGCCTTAACTACATCACCAACAGCAACTGGTGCTGTTTGAGAATCATTTGATTTTTTACCATTCATTATGTTTTTACCTTTTTAATAATTTTAAAATAAAAATAAAAATAAAAAAATTAATTTTTAACATGTACTTTCATACTGACCCAAGCTAATTCGAAAAGCTGTTCTAAAGCTGATGCGAAAAATGGAGTATTTACCCAAATACCTATGTCGTAAGTTGGATGTATGTCTGTATCGTGCATAACCATAAAAATTAACTCTTCTCCATCAACAATAACAAATCTTGCTGAAATATGATCTACATGACGTACTTCTGCAATACCTTTTAGTTGTTCTACTAAAGCTTTTGCTTCTTTTGATTTTATTGGTGCAGCAATTCTTATTTTAACTCCACGTTTATTTAGTTCTTCGAAAACAGGAAGCAATCCTTCGACTTTTCTCATCAAACCTTGTTCTGTAGTCATCATAGTAACTAGTTTTTCAGCACTACGAATTGTAAATTCAACGTGGTTGTAAAGATTTGTTCTTCCTCTTAATGAACCTGAAAGATCTGATGGTTCAACTAATTCAACGCCTTGAGTATGTAAAGAACTTAATTCATTTAGAAGTTCGGTATCTTTTAATTTGTCTAGTTGCTTTAAATGTTCATCTGTTGATTGAGTTAAATTTTTCTTAACTCTTTCTAAAACTTCATTCGGCGGAACTGCCACATATTTTATTGGCTTTCCAATTTTCATTACAACAAATCCTTTTTTCTCTAAAGACTCAAGAACATCATAGCTTCTTGAACGAGGGACATTGGATATGTCTGAAAGTTCTCCTGCTGTACTAACGCCTCTTGATAATAAAGCAGTCCAGACTTTCGCTTCGTATAGGTTTAAGGAAAAGTATCTTCTCAACTTACCTAAAAATTCGTCTTTTACTATCATTCTAAACCCCCGAAAAAGTTCTCACACCCTTTTTCACATCTAATTAGTAAGAACTCATATTTATATGTTACTATTTTTAGACGGTGAAGAACTGTAGTCTATTCCGGTGAGAACACCTTTATTTATCGAATATATAGAAAATTTCATTATCGAATTCGAAGAATTTAAATTCGAAGTTATTTTTGTGGCAAAAATTTTCAAACCAAGATCGTTTATCTTTTGAAATTTGTTTTTTTCCTCCTATTGTTTTTGAAGGGAAAGATACTACGAAATGTTTACAATTTAATTCTGCAATTAATTTTTTAGAGCTATGTCTTGAAATCGATTCTAGAGAATCTAATGCCTTAAATAAAAAACAAACATCAAAATTTTGTTCATTTAGTTTTAATATTGATGATTTTTTTGTTAAATCTAAAGCTATGGTGTCTCCTTTTATTTTTGTTTTGATGAAAAATTCTTTTATTATGTTCATATCTTTTGAAGATAAATCTGATGCTAAATAATATTCTGGTTTTGTTGGGAGGTATTTGTATGATAAGGGATTGTAACCACAAGCTAAATCTAGAAGTTTATATTTTTTAGGTAATTTTATAATTTCAAAAATTTTTTTGTAGATTGATGAATAAATATGTAATCTTTCATTTGAAGATTGATGTTGTGATAAAATTTTATTAATAATTTTGTCATCGTAAGAAGTTATGTTTTTTAATTGGGATAGTTCCATTCCTTCTTTTATGAAAACACCATATATTTCTCTTAGTTTTGAGCGAACGTTAGATATTATTTTTTTACAAATAGAACTTCTATAAAATTGATTAAATGAAGAATATTTTTCTAAATTTATTTTTGTATTTTGCAATTCTTTTGAAAGTAATTCTTCTATAGTGTTATTATCAAGAGAAGATAATTCTTTTTTTTCTTTTATTTTTTGTATTAATTCTTCTATTAATAATTTTGATTCCATCTTAAAATTCCTATGATTCCTCCTAAACCATTGACTGTTTTAGCAGCATCTTCAGAACCGATAAAATGAACTATTCCGTTTGAAGAATCTATTTTAGAAAGTAATTCATCTAATTCATCGTATGTGTTCTCTTCTCTTTGTTTTTCTATGAATTTATCTGTAACACCTACTTCAGAAATCGCTCCTGTCTCTGCGGCATTTTTTACATCTTTAATACCGTAAACCAAATGTTGTTTTTCTAATTTTTCTAAAGCTAAGGAAGTGAATTCTAATTCTTTTCTTGTTCTTTGTGAAGAAAGTAATGATTGTAATTCTGGTCTTCTTAAGAGTTCTCCTACAACTCCTTTATTTACTTCACTGCATGTTGAAAAAATAGATTTCTTTTTGTAGTTTTCTGGCAATCTTTTTTCTAAATATGTTTTCCAAAAAGCAGGTGATGCAAAGACAAAATTTGTTGGACTATATTGTTGAGAGTATTCTTCTAATTTTTTTACAATTAAATCGTAAATTGATTTTCCAACAGAAGAATCCATATCTTTTTTTGAAACGTCTGTGTGAATTTTTGCTAAGTGTGTTATTCCTGTTTGTTTTATTATTGAAAATAATGCATCTTCTCTATCGAAAATGACCATTATTATTGAATCTGAAGAAGTTTTTGATGCATCATGTAATTTTTCTTTTAAATATTTTGGCCAGGCTTTTTTTACGAGTGTGAATGAAGAATCTACTTCAATACCGAATGTGTGATATGAACCTGTAGGAACATCTTCAGGTCCTTGAGTTACTTTTCCTTTTACTCTTAGTTGATGTAAGGAAGGGTTGTATGAAATTTCTTCTACATCTAAAGTTAGAACATAAACTTTTCTTGTAACTTTGGTTGAATCTTCACCTCCTATTTTTACCTTCCTTTCGGTTTTCATAGTAATAAAATCATGTGGCGCAATTATGTGTGAACAATACCAAAGATCGTCTGAAAGAGAAATTTTCAGTGAAACTGTATTGTGTTTGAAATCTTCTTTTAAAATAATCATATAATTTTAGTATTGTAGAAAATATATAAAAGTATTGAAAAAAGTAGAATTAATATTTATAAAAATAAAAAAATAAAAGTTTTGGGTCTTGAAATACTTTTCAAGATTTAAACGTCGTTTAGTCCTGATTCAGTTACTTCGTAAACACATTCTGTATCTGGAAGGTTTGGAGAGTCTACAAGTTTTGCAACTCTTGTTCCTTTTTTACCTTTTCTTAGATAAATTCTAAAAGCACTATTGTGACCAACAATATTTCCACCTATTGCTTCTGTGGGATCTCCAAAGAATGCATCTGGTTTAGCCATAACTTGGTTTGTTACATAAACACAAATATTATGTAAATCTGCAAGTCTTGATAGAACGTGCATGTGTTTGTTTAATTTTTGTTGTCTATCTGCAAGTGTTCCTCTACCAACAAATTCTGCTCTGAAGTGTGCAGTTAAAGAATCTACTACGACTAATAATACTTTGTCTCCTTTTTTAATTAGTTCTTCAACTTTTTCGGCTAAAAGCATTTGATGATCTGAATTAAATGCTCTTGCAACACGTATATTTTTTAGTGCTTTTTCAGGATCTATTCCTGCACCAAGCGCGAATTGTTGTATTCTTTCTGGACGGAATGTGTTTTCTGTGTCTATAAAGACTGCTACTGCTTCAGGATCTTCTATTTGACAATTAACACATAAAGCATGTGCTATTTGAGTTTTTGAACTTCCATATTGTCCAAAACATTCAGTTATACATCCTGTTTCGAATCCGCCTCCAAGCATTGCATCGAAAGCTGCAACACCTGTTTTTAATTTTTGGACTTTATCTCTTTTTAGAAGTATTTCTTCTCCAGTTTGGAAACCCATATCTAGCATTGAACGAGCTGCTTGAATCATTTTACGACCTGCAGCTTCAGTTACACCTGATGCAGTCATTAATTGTGATGGAGTTGTTACTGCTATTGATAACAGTGTATCAAATCCACCCGCAGCTAATTTTTCAGCTGTTGCTGCACCTACGCCTGGCAAATCTTCTACTTTCATTTCTTCTGTCAATGTAATCACTCCTCAAAAATTTCGTCGCCTTCTTCTTTTATGCTAATAAATTCGTACGCTTTATTTAGTACAAGTATTGCTTTAGGAAGATCGTTGACTCTTAGAGAATTGGTTTTTCTCCAATTACCTTCTTTATCTTTGTATGTTCTTTCCAGATTTATTGTTCTGAAAACATTTGTTTGACCATCTGCAGAAATTACTTCATTTGCCCAGATTGTCGCACTCATTGGACTTGCCCTGAATTTTTTTTCAGGAGAATTTTTGTTTACATCTATATTTTCCATTCTTATCAACTCCTTGGTTATCCCATTTTGTTTCACAAGGCAAAACTTGCCATGGGAGTTAAAATTGATAAGGTGGTTTCCATTTATATACGTTATGCGAACATGTCCAGTGTAAATTTTATCAATATTGCTTAAATCTCGAGAATTCTTTGATTTTAGATGTTTTAAAGAAATTTTTAGTGAATTTTTATGGTTTTTGTCTCAGAAAAGTCTCAATTTAGTCTCAATCGTCTCAGGCTGAGACAGTGTTGAGACAGTTGAGACACCCCTTTATTTCCTATGGAAATAATGATTTAAGCCATATAAATTTATTAGTCTCAGTTTTGTCTCAGTGAGACTGTGTTGAGACAGTTGAGACTGAGACAGTTGAGACAAAGTAAAGTTTAAATAAATATAGAGTATTTCTCTAAATATGAAGTCTATTTTTGAGTTATCTGAGAAAAAGTCTAAAAACAAAGATTTTATTATTCAGAAATTGATCCAAAGAATTGAAGCACTTGAACGAAATGTAGAACTGATGCATAAAGAGAGAGAATTAACTGAAAAAAATAATGTAGATAAATTAGTGGAAAAAATAGATGAGATAAATTCTAAATTAAATAAAGAAGAACAAGTTGAAGAAATTTATGAACCTTTAGAGCCGTTAAATCTCGAGAATTCTTATGATTTAGAGGAAATTGCACCCAGTCAAAACATAAATAAAAAAGAAGATGTAATGCAAAAAATACTAAATATTTTATCTGGGAAAGAATGGGACATCTCTCAGTTAAAGAAAATTGTTGTTAATGAAGAAAAAATTTGTTCAAAGGCTTCATTTTATAGATATATTAAAGAGCTTCAAGATAAAGAAGAAATAAACAGCATTTTTATTGATGGTAGAAAAATAATAATAAATAAAAATTGGAAATCAAAGATTTCCTCAATTAATTAGCTTTTTTTCTTGAAATATGTGCTTTTTTTGGCTTTTCAGTAGATTTTTTTGACTTAGATTCAGCTCTAAAATCTAAATTAGCCCCTTCAAATGCTTTTATAACTGCATTATGATCTGCACCTTTAGATATTTCTAAAGTTTGGTTTGTAGGTTCTAGATGAGAAATATTACATTTTCTTCTTCTAGTGTTGCCATCAATTAAAACATAAGTTTCATCAACAACATCTACAACTACGCACTTTTTACCTGCATCTCTGCCTGCAATTTTAACACATATTCTTCCGATATCTTGTATCATTTTAATAACCTCCTTCTCTTTTCCATGTGAATAGTCGCCTTAGTTCACGAGATGGAAAGAAAGTTTATTCTTCGTCAGATTGTTCTTCTTCAGAACCTTCTCTTGCTTCGTATTTCATAACATCTCTTAGACATTTTGCACAAAGAACACCACCAAAAGGTCTTTCTGGACGTTTTTCAGTCTTTGAAAGCTTAGCTATGTCTTTAGGAGTTCCTCTAGGAATACCTTGTAATTGTGCGCCACATCTGCCGCAATGTGCTACTGAAGGCTTTCTTTTAGCGTAAACTAGCTTTGTTTCTCCTCCAGGAGTTTTTTTCTTTATTCTACGAAACGTTCTTGATTTAAACATACCACGTGGCATTTTATTTTACCTCATTATTTACATGTGTCTAGTATGTAATTTTACTGGAAATCAAGTTCATTTATAAAGATATTTAATCTTTTAAAGAAGAAGATTTAGAAATTTACTAATAATTGTCTTCATCTTCATCATTATCCCATAATTCTTGCATTTTAGATTTTTGTATTTTTTGTAAGAAATTATCTTTGGAAACAATAGTCTTACCTAAACGTTTTTCAACACTTTTTCTTGCTTCTTTTGCAACTTTTCCACCCTCTTTGGCAGAGGATTTACATTCTTTAAAACCTTGCGAATCAGTTTCTTTTGTGATATCTGTTGTTGCTTTTTCTCCAAACATAGTGAGAATAAGTTCCCAATCAGTCACACTGAAAATTTTATTTTAAAATTTTGGTGCACCAAAAATCTTTGATTTTTAAGTGTATGATCTCTTAAATTCTGATTTTTTAATTGTTTGAAATCCTTATATTCTTTGGTTGTTTTACCAAATGTTGCTTTTGTTATTTCATTTGTTAAAATTGCAAAGTCTGTTTCTTTTTCAATGTCTCTATTTTTCCATTCGTCAGTTAATTCTTGTCTAATAACTATTCCTCTGAGTCTTTTTTCAACCCACTCTTTTGGATAACCTTTCAATTCATAATATTCTTTTATGCGATCTTGTCCTAGTTCTGGATTTTCAATTTCTTCAATTCTTTCATGTCCAACTTGTGCAAGCCATTGTTTGAATGGTTCAGCTTTTTTTGAAGGAATTGATTGAATTATTCTGAATAATGATTTTGTGTTAGCACAATCTGTAGCTCTTAATTTACCATCAGGAGCTTTCAATTTCAACTGTACGATAAAATCGTACACTTCAAAACCTTCTTGAGAAAGTTTTGATTTCAAATCAGACCAATATCTTTTAGCTATCGAACTAGCGTCTAAAGCTTCAACTACATCTATTATAGAAAAATGCCATTCATTATTGTGCCAAATTCTTCTAATGTTTTTATCTTGAAAAACTATTAATTTACATTTCATATTCAAATATGTGTGTTGTTTCTTTAAATATTCTTTGGAGGATTGTCCAGTGAAATAGAGGACTCTGTCACAATATCAAGGGTGGAAAGAGCGTTTCCGGTGCAACAGAGTCCCTATGAATATTTTTTACAAAAATCTAGATATTTTTCTTTTAGATTCCTGATACTTGCATAGTTTAACAACAACTCGGTGGGGTGAATTGTTTGTTCGTCTTTGAAAAATTGGGATTTGATTTTGAAATCAATAATTTCTTCATAATGTCTTTGTAATTCTTTTGAGGTTTCTAGAAGGTATTTTAGATCTTTTTCTTTTTGATTTATTTTGTTAAATACCATTTTATTATTGAAAAGTGGTTAAATTATATATGTTTGATTCTTAAGGTTCTTAAGATTAGTTGTTACTTTATAGTGGTATGAAATAGAAAGTTTTATAAATAAGTTTG
>CAYSFC010000006.1:0-19403 GCA_964430665.1 uncultured Methanosarcinales archaeon
GGTTACGTAGCTTCAACAGAAGATTCTTCAGCAAGATATTTCTGTTCCAAAGATTGGTACATAGATGGAGAATATATTGTAGCACCTTACCTACAAACATCTGAATATGCTTGGAAATGGTATGATGCTGTTGGCCTTTCAGTACCTTTCAAAATTCACAATATAGGAAATTACGATTTCATTTCAAACGGAGAAAATTGGTCTTACTGTGCAGCAGACGGTAACGATTACAATAATGGAGATGAAATACTCATAAATTCAAACGCAAATCCAATTTTCGATGGTGGAACTTTAGACGAAGTTAGTCAAGTTTTCACAGGATATCTTTGTGCAGAATATTTGAACGAATTAATTTTAAATGATGTAAACCCTTTCAACCAAGAAGAATTTCCTGAAGGAATTTCTCCTGTATGTGGAAAAACTCCAACTGGAAATTTAATAAAATCTTATTGTTGTGAAGAAGATGCAACCGTTGGAATTTTAGGAGAAGATTTAAGTTTTGCAGATTGTGAAGACATGTGTTATGCAGATAATCAATTAATAGGAGATTATGTTGATGAACAAACAGATGGAGAATTTAATTTAAACGATTTATTTTGTGTTCTGTTCCCCGCTTCATTTATTTGTGATAAAAATCTATCTGAAGATTTAACAATGGATAACGATAATTTAATGGATATGACTGAGTGTTCTAAGAGACCTTCTGATTGTGTTGGTTTAAGTATTTCAGGAGAAGATAAATCTTGCGCAGATATAATGTTGGAAGAAGATATTGGTAGGGATTATCATGCAGAGTGGAGAGGTTATGGAGTTCCATGTCCTTACACTGAAGGAAACTTTTCATTTTGTAATGCCCCTCTTCCAGAAATAACTGTTAAATATTATTCTGCAGTTGATGTTAAACAAGAAGACGGATACAATCAAATTTGTTGTGTTTTAGATTACAACGAAGCTATCGAAGAAAATGAATTACTTTATACTACAGATCAAATCTGTAATTACAAACCAAATGAAATTATGTCTGAAGATTTATGTTTAATTTTAGGTGGAGATTGGCAACAAGAAACTCAAAATCCAGAATACTCTGCAACTTGTACTGGTTATGAAGTTGAAGGTGAAGGTGGAATTTGTTGTATGGCTGGAGAATGGGAATATGATTTCACAGATTATTGGATACAAAATTTAGCTAAACCTGCTGCTTTTATTTGCTATAAACACAATGATGAACAAAGATTTGCAGAATGTTGTAATGATTTTACTATTTGTAAAAACTCTCAATCAGATGCTTTATTTAGAAAAGATTATGTTTCAAGAGGATCTCAATATGGTGCTTGGTTTATTGAAGGCGGAGCACTTCATTCAGTTGACAATTTCAACAAATATAATCGTTCAAATGTTTTGAAAAATTATGCGTACTATATGGCATTTCCAAGAGGAGATGAAATTAGTCTTAACTCAGGTATTTGGATAAAAATAAAAGATCAATTCAATAACAGAAATCCAAGAAATTGGTCTTCTTTTGATAATTTAGAGTTTGATGTTTTTACAACAAGTTTTGGAAGATTAAGAGATTTAATTTTAAAAGACGAAGAAGATAACTACTGTTATTTAGCAAATGATATTGAAGAAGTTTTAATTAATGGTAATAGAACTTTAAGATGGCATCATACAAATTTAGATTTACATATTTGTCCAGAAGATTTTCTTATGGAAAACGTTACAGACATTTACATAAATGTAACTGGTGGAAATGAGTTTCAAATTTTAATTGACAACATCTATCTTTCAAATGATGAAGGAACTGAAGGAGATGAAATTAATACTGAAAACTATTATTGTACTGGAGGATTTTCATCTTGGGTTAAAAATTTAGATGGTCCTGGCGATTGTGAGGGTGAACATTGTTTTGATGAAGATGACAAATTCTTTAAAGATGGAAAAGGTTACGGAGAATATCAATTCGCTTGTCAATCACAACCTTCATATGATTGGACAGGTACTGCTTGTTGTGGTGATGACACTCATGTTCCAATAAAAGATATGATTTACGGAATTAATAATAATTTCGATACTAATTATGGGGAATATTATGCAGATAACAAATATGGTTGTTTCCATGGAGTTCCTGTTTATAGAGGAGAAACTGTTGGTTATGCTATGTTTGAAAATTATTTTAATGCAGATAATGAAGATCATTTATACGACAATTTAATGTTTTATAATTCAACTTATTATGCATGTGAAGAAAATAAGTTTTCTAATTTGAAAACATCTTTCGATGGAAAATATGATCCAAATAGTCCAAATTTGAATGTTGTTATAAGAGATAATTATGATGTTATTTCAAATTATGTTTGTATGCCTGGAGGTTATTGGTTACACAAAGCAAACATAGATTTATCTGAATTTTTAGCTTCTAAAATGTATGACTTAACTTTTAAAGATGGAACGACTATGGAACAATATGCGAACTATGAATTATATTGTGATAATTATAGAAATTTAGAAATGAATTATACTGCGTTGCCTAATAATTTAAAAGATATTATTTTATCTTCTTGTATATTAAATATAGAAACTGATACAAATAGCATTCTTAAAAATAGAACTATAACAGGAATTTATTTTGAAGGAAGAAACAGTAACAATAAATTACAAACTTTCTTGAACAATGCAGCGCTAAAATCTCATTTAATCGAGGAACTAAATATTCTTCCTGATGATGTTGATAACATTTGTTCTTCTTGGCAATTTGTATCTGATGTTGACAATGAAAAGATGTTTTTTGGTTGTGGAGAAATTGGACGAAGTGACATTTATGTTTCTTATTCAGATGCTTTGAATATGTTGTTATTTGTTCAAAGTCATGATTTTAATGCAGCAGATGAATTTGAAGGAATGTTTGAAGATACAATAGGTTCGTCTTTCTTTGAAAGAATGTTGATAAGATTGAAATTCTTCTTTAAAGATTTGTTCCAACCAGACGAAGAGGCAGAAACAAACACTGTTGACTCACCTACTTTACCTTTTAATTCAACTGCGCTAAATTATAAGAAAATGTTCCTTGCAAGTTATGGAGATCAATCAATTTATGCATTTTCTGCAAAACTATTCTATATGACAGGTCCTTATGCAGAAGAGTTAGATTTAGTAAGTTACCAATTCAAAAACTTCCAAACAGATATGAAACCTTATTTTGAAAGATATATTAGCAATGAAGGAATAGACCAAGATGTTGTTGAATATTCTTTAGTCGGAAACAACCAAATAATTAATTTAGTGAATCCAAATAATAACCAAACAACTTCATTTGAACCTGAATTTGATTGGAGATGGTACTTGGGTGGACTCAAAATTAATTAATAACAAAGTTTATTAACTTCTTTTTTTTATTTTTATACTATGAGAGATCCTATAGCTAATACAACACACTATGCAAATGGTCCAACTCTTCTGGACAAACAGTTCAACGAAATATTTGAAGGTCCTAAAGGTCCTGGAACTATGCCTGTAAGAATAGACAAATTAAATGTTCCCGAAGCAAAAAATCCTATAAAAGCTTTGATTGTACCTCACGCTCCTTATTCTCTTTCAGGTGCTTGTGCTTCTTGGGCTTATAAAGCTTTATCCGAAGAAGGATTAGACACAACAACATATTTTATTGTTGCTCAAGCTCAAAAATCATCCCAATCAGGAACTACTGCAGAAACATTTCAAATGCCTTATGGGGAAGTTCGTGTAGATCAAGATATTGTTAGAGAACTTGTTAAGAAAGGAAATATTGGTATAAATGAAGAATTACATAGAAATGAATCTTTGATTGAAATTCAAATACCTTATTTGCAAGTTATAAACAAAAACAAAATGGAAAAAGTTAAAATTGTTCCTCTGTTGATTAATGAAGAAATAAATTGCAAGGAACTTTCCGTAGATATAAAAGAAATTTTAATGGAGCAAAATAAAAAAGCAGTTTTCATATTTGTTACAAATCTTACTTCTTATGGTAGAAATTTTCATTTCGTTCCTTTCACTGAAGAAATTCCTGAGAACATTGCAAAAATAGACAAATTGTTAATAGATGCAATAAAAAAACATGATGAGGATGAATTTTTTGAGGCAATTAGAGAATCTATGGCTCCAATATCAGGATATTATGCTATGAAACTATTTTTCCCTTTAATTACAGCTGTCAAAACAACTCTTGAACAAAATTATCTATCAGGAGATATGAATGGAGATTACAAACACTGTGTAAGTTATGCTTCCTTTGTTGTTAGATAAACTTTTAAATAATTCAATCTCTTTTATGTACTATGGGTAAAAGGGGACAGTTGACACTATTTGTAATTGTTGGGATAATTATTCTATTTGGAGTTACTTTAATTATTTCAGAAGGAACTAGAAGTGTTCAAGAAAGACTTAAAGCTGAAGCCACGGCTGACTTAAATGAATACTTAAAATTAAATTCTATAAATACGTATGTTGCATCATGTATAGAATCTGTAACTGAAGATGGACTAAGAATTCTTGGTGAACAAGGTGGTGTTATTTACGATTATCAAGGAGGTTTGACCAATTTTAGTCAATTGCAAGAAGGTAAAGATTATTTGGTTTTTGAATCTATTGGTGATGAATTAAATAGAAGTGTAAATGTTTCTTATGGTATAGGAAGTACACTTACAAATGAAGATTGTAACAATACTTATCCAAGAGCTCTTATAAATGACATTTCAATAGAATCTTTTAGTTATTATCCTACAAAAGGGGTTTATCTTGAAGATTATAAGTCTAAATTTTCAAAACCAGAAATACAAGGTGGTTGTAATGGTTTAACTCCTTCTGTTTATACTAGTGGCTTTATGGGAAGAAACCTTCTTGGAAGTTTATGTACTCAACCAATTGAAGGCGCAACTGTTGCATGTCGAATTAATGCTTTAAACAATACAAATTCTCCTGTGTCTATGCAATCTCAAATAGAATCTTACATAGAAAATAATATTCTTGAATGTGTTGATTTTTCTCTTTTTGATTTTACTGGAAACAATATAAGTTTTATTAATGGGAGTGAAATTGATGCTAGATTGATTTTTAAAAAACCTGATGGTTTAACTGCAAATGTTTTCTTTCCTTTTCAAGTTAAAGTTGAAAATAATCTTGTTTTAACTCAAGCAGAATTTAGAGAAGATATTAATTTAAATTTGAAAAGAGCTTATTATTTTATTTATGATATGATTGATGAATTCTTAAAAAATCCTTTTTTAAATATTGAAAGAGATTGGAATAGTTCAAAGTGGTCAAATTCAAATTTACTTCCTATTTTTGATTTAGAATACGTTCGTTCTCCTTGTTTACTTTCTCACAAATGTCAGTTTGGATTTTATGATGATGTGATTATTGTTTCAGATAAAAGTATTTATTTGAATGGAAGACCTTTTGAATTTATTTTTGCTGTGAAAGAAAGAGCGCCTGTTCTTGAATATATGCATAGTCCTTTCATAAATTCTCAATTTACAAAAAGAAGTGGAGAATCTGTTGCACTTGATTTTATGTTTAATGTAAATCAATCTATAATTTTTTCTAAAAATATTATGGCTGTTGATGATGACAATGATGATTTAACTTTTTCATATCATGGTTGGCGAGAAGATTATTATACTTTTTTTGATTATGATAAATGTAGGACTGAAAGAAATATTTGTAATCTTTCAACACATCAAAATTACATGAACTTTGTTGTAAACACATCTACAGGAGAAAATATTTCTCCGAGAAATTGGTCAAACTTTATTAATTTCAATTCTTCTTTAGGTTATTCTGAATACCGCACAAACAATACAGATATTGGTTATCATGAAGTTACTTTAAAGGTTGAAGATGAGCATGGTTACATAGATTTTCAAATAATTAAATTTCTAGTTTTTGATCTTCCTACTGCATACTTGCGAACTTTTAATTTATATGATGATGTAGATAATGATTATGCTTCTGTTGAAGATATTTTTATATTAGATGGTTCACAATCAAATGAATCTATTTTGGCAGGCGGAATTTTAGAAAACTATACTTTTTTTGATTCAAATGAAACTTTTAAAATTCATAAATCTGAAAATTGTTCTGGTTTTGAAGATACTGGTTTAAGAGATGTTTGTCTTGAAATAGATCTTGATGATAAAGATACAAATTACTTAATACTTCCTTTACCTTTTGCTGAATTAAATATAACAGTAGAAGATTTCTTACAAAAACAATTTTCTCCTCAAAAATTAATTGTTACAAATTTAAGTAAAACTTTATGGTTCGATAACAGAAGTTTTTCTTTTGATTTTTTGAATTTACCTATAAGGCATCAACTTTCTTTAACTGTAACTCAAACAGGAGGAATAGAATCTCCAGCTAGTCCACAAGATATTTATGTTTCTCAATGTTTACCCCATAATTTTGAAGGTCCTGTGAGGAGAATAAATTATCCTTATAATTTTGAAACAAATATATTTGCATATCCATATAATAAAACTGAAGATTTTTCAAATATTTGTTGTGTGCCTCAAGGTATTGAATGGCCATTTAATCCTATTGTTGATAATCTTTCATGGGGAATTTTTAGAGACTCAAACTCTGTTTGTTTCGAAGACACTGGTTCAAAAATGTGTTGGCCTTTCAATGCATCAAACGAAGTTGTGGAATTTTATCCTTTGAATTTATCCGTTCAAGAAAAAAATTCAAATTTTGCAGATTTTGAAGACGTTCCAAATGATTTATACGACAATTTAATTTCTTATCCAGGTGGAGATGAATTAAAATTATTAAATGATATTTTTAAATTAGATTTTACTCAGAAATGTAGTGGTAATAGAGGAAATGTTTGTTCTGGAAGAATTGATGCAAATTTAATTCAAGACGAAAGTTGTGATGATTTCACAATTTCAAATCAATTTGCTAGATGTCAAGGTCCTATCGTCTCAGATATTCAATCGTGCCAATTAAATGCTGAAGAACCGTCCGGTTGTGAACCTTATTCATATCCAAATTCTTTTGAAAAGAAATTTATGTTAGATAAACAATTTTTTAGTTTAGATTATTCTGAATATCAGGGTAAGGAAAATTGGATTGATCAAGGTTATTGTGCAGATGTTAAACCATTTAAAATAGCTTATTCTTCTATTCCTCCTTTATCTTCACTAGGAAATTTAGATTGCTTTGGAACGTGTCTTAGTGGCGAATGTGGTTATTTTGAACCAAATGCATGTACTTGTGAACGTGGTGACACAGAATGTAGTGGTTTTAATGGTTCTTCTTTTATAGATTCTTCAAGAAAAGAATATTTTGTTTGTACTGATGATGGCTCTGTAAATGGATTCTGTGATTCAACTTGTTCATATGGTGAAGATAAGGATGCTTTTGAAGAAGCTTGCTATTGTGTAAATTATTCTGTTACACATGGTGAAAGTGTTAAATCTTCAAATTTGGCTTCTTTTAATGGCTTTATTTCTCCAATCAATTTAATACAGTATATTACTATTCCTTCTTCATCATATTCTTCAAAATGTTGTTTAGATGGTGTTTTTGTTTATAAAAAAACTACAAATGAAATGTTTTGTGCTGATGGTGTAGTAAACCCTTCTATAGAAGATACATATAGTTATTTTGGTGTTTCTGATGCAGTTTTATTAGATAATTCAAATGATTTAATTTTATGTAGTGCAAATCCTGATGGTTGGACTGGTACTCACGTTTCTTCTGGATCTAAAAATGCCATTTCAGGAGAGTTGTACGAGTGTAGTTCGGGTTCTTGGACGCTTCAACCTTAATTAGAAACCTTTATAAATAAATAAATTGTCAATTTATAAATTAAAAGTATATTATTAGTCTATAATACTTTATGTTGTGAGGGGTTTAAGGTGGATTTAAAGTTTAATTGGAAAATTTTCAATGTTTTTGTATTAATGTCGATTCTTATTTTGTTGAATTTTACAACAAATGTTTCAGCAGATGCCACAGATATCTTCCCTTGTTGTGTTCCAGACTATTTTATTAATAATCCTCAAGACCCTGAATTTTTTCTAGAAATTCCTACAAATGGAGAATGTTTAAATGGACGTTTAGTTGAAGAATGTTATACTGGTTCTGGAGACAATAAAGTTTTTTTAGATATTTTAGATTCAACACATACAGCAATTTCATATGGTTGTTGCTGTGCAGATAATGTTCTTTTAGATTTAGATTCACCATCGCAAACAAAATTAGTTTCATACTTAGGTTGTACAAACAATCCTTATCACAAAGATTTTATTGAGAAAACTAGTTTCAATTATGTTTGTAATCCTCAATCAGATTGTGGTGCAGATATAAATACTGAAGATACTTCTCTTTTAAAATTTAAAATTAGTGGAAATGTTGAAAACAAACCTCCTATTGAAAATTTAGTTGGTGCAAGAGTAATAATTGACTCAATTTCTAACTTAGATATTTCTTCTCAAAATCCAGACATAGTTTCAAAAGAAGTTTCAAATGGAGAACATACATACATTGTTATTTTTAACAAACATCCAACTCATTACAATGAAACAATTTATGCAAACACAACTTGTATAGGTTGGTCTAATTCTCAAACAATAAATATTAGTAGCGATCAATTAATAGAAGTTACTTTAGAATGTAAAGATCAAATTGTGGATTGTGTTCCTGATTGGGAGTTTGAAGTTGATCCTCAAGACACTTGTTTTCCATTCAACAATAAATTTTACAAATATGTTGAAGTTTGGGATAAAAATCAATGTGGTTTTGATGATGAAAATAAACCTGCTTCTTACGTAGAATGTAACATAACATATTCCTCTGCAACATGTAGGAAACAAACTGAAGACCAGCTCGGTCTAGAAGAAAATGAAGTTTGTGATGTTGCTACAGATACTGGAAAAGAAATATTCAAAATAAATAATCAAACAGAACCTGTAAATCAATTAACTTGTCAAGATTTAGGTTATGGTACTTTAGAAGGTACTGATGGAATTGTGGGTTGTACTCCTTATTGTACTTATGATTATACACAATGTACTTCTCCTTGCGACGATGTTTGTTCAGGAGGAATTGAGTGTTCTTGTCCTAGTTGTTCTGGTAGTCCTCTTTGTGAAAATTCTTGTTTAGGAATTTTACCTTCTTTTTTATCTAATGGAAAATCTTTTTCGTTTGTTTATTCCGAAGGTGCAGTAAATACTGATGAAGATGGAACAGATGATGAAGAAGAAACAAATCCTGAAATGTTTTCAGTTTATGAAGATGGAACTTCTATTAATCCTATAAAAGATATTTTTAACTATTATGATTTTATTAAATTGAATTCGGAAAGTTCTCATTTACTTCCAGGAGTTAAATTTCAAATAGGTAGCAAAGATGTTGAATTAAATTGGGAATATGAATTGCTTTCTTGTGAGGATAAAGTTAGTCATATTGAAGTTTCAATGTGTGAAGTAGATGATGAAGGAGTTTGTGAAAATCAAAACAAACATATTTCTTCAGTTAGAAAAGATGCTACGAATTATATTTTTGAAAACAGATTAGAAGCAGGAGAGACTTTTTGTTTTGATGTTTGTGTAAGATTACTTTCAGGAGAAAAAGTTTGTTCTTTTGAAGATCAATATATTACTGGTAATGATCAAATGTATCCTTATGGTGTTTGTTTTGAAATACCTCAAGATGATTTTTGTTTAACAACGAAAGATTTAGGAAGATCTTGTGCAAATGATGCACTAGGAAACTCATACTCTGTAGGTTGTGATTTATATCCTTCACATGAGGGAAATTTAACTAATTTGTTTACAAACAAAGAACATTGTCCAGGTGTATGTAGAGAAACAACTTTTAATTCTATTTTTTCAACAACAACAGGAGCAGAATGTGTTTCTGCACCAAACTGTACTTTATGTAATGGTTTATTTGGATTTTATGCTTTGGGATTAAAAAATCCTGTGTTTGAATTACCTGATGAAACCAAAATTAAATGTTTTGAAGACCAACACAGATTTGAAAATGGAGTTAGTCTTAAACCAGATTTAGAAAATTATGGTTTTTGTTATATAGACCAAACACAAAGTATAATTCCTCAATTTGATACTTGTAAAAAAGTAGAATCTTGTTATGATTACAAAAGTGAAAAAACTTGTCAAAATGATCCTTGTTATAGATTTACTGAAGGCAATGAAAACGATTGTGTTTGGGAAGAATTAAATTCTGAATTAGGTTTGGGTGTTTGTAGAACTTCTGTTGAAGATGAACAAGAATGTAAATTGTGTGATGTAGATTCTCCTATCGGTTACTGTACTGAAGAATTATGTGGTCTTTACGGTGATTGTTACTACAGAGATGTTTCTGAAATACAAACAGGAAATTATCCTGGTTCTTTGTTCGATCCTTTATTTCCCGAAGCAATAAATTCTATTCCAGAAAGAATGGACAATACTTGTGTTGCGAAAAGAGACATGGGTTGTGTTCTATATGATGACAAAGATGATTGTATTAATGCAAATGGATTAAATAGAAATGCAGACGTTGACATAAATTATCTTGATGAAACAAAACCAATTGGAACATTGTTCAATGTTAATGTTACGGGAGGAACAAACAATTTAACTCCTAGTGACGATTTATATGGTTTTGGAACTTGTATGTGGGATGAAGAATTAAATTATTGTTATAAAAATTCAAATGGAAATGATGAGTCTTTAGTTGATAGGGATGATTATTCTGATGTTAAAGCTAAAGATGATTGTAAAGGTATTGTTCCATATTTAATTAAAGATTGTTCAATTGACAATGAACCTCCAGTAACTACAATAAATTGGTCCGAAGATGTTACTCCAGCAGGCGTTCCTAAATATGGTGCAAACAACATTGCTACTTTAAGTATTACTGCAGAAGATAATATTTGGGGTTCAGGAAATCATGAATTAGAGGAAGGTGGACTTCCAGCAGGATTCATAAATACTTTTGTTACTTTCATAAAGTATACAAGTGATTGTAAAACGTGCCTTCCAAATTACAATCCAGATTATCAATTAGATACAACAAAATCTAATGTAAATGATTATTGTAGAAAAAATTGTGGAAATATTTATCCAGATAAATTAATACAATCCATATCTCAAGATTCTTTTGAAGATTATGAAGGTTATTACTTAATGAGGTATTTCTCAGAAGATAGAGCTAGAAATTTAGAAGTAATCCAAGATAAAAAAGTATGGATAGATGCTCATCCACCAAATGTAACTCTAGTTGATAGAAGAGAAGTTTCAACTCCTTCAGGTACAACTTATTTAACAGACCTTGAATTAGATTTCGAAACAGATGAAGACGCTATTTGTAGTTTAACTTTAAGAATACCTGATTCCGATGCTTCATTTTATGGTTTAGGAGATATTGCTGCTCAAAAATTAACTGTTGAAGGAACAAGCTCTTTGTTAACTGCAGAATATTCAAATTTACAAGATGGAATGTATAAATTATATGTTGATTGTTATGATGATTATTTCAATCATTTTACTGAAGTATATGATATACCTATAGAAGGAGATAAAACAATATATGGTGCAACCCCTAAAAATGAAACATACAAAGATTCAGATAATGTTGTGATGTCTTTGAAAACAATTTACCCTTCAGAATGTAGATTTTATTTACACGAAGGAAATTTTGTAGATTTTGTAGATATGCCTGGAACTTTTCAAGCAAAAGAATCTCCTGCTTTTGAACATAGTGTTCTTTATGGACTTATTCCTATACCAGGAGAAACTAGAGATGCTACATTACACGAAATAACTTTAACAGAGGCTTTAAGTCAAATAAGAAAACCTTTGGAAAACAAATCTTATACATTTTATGTTGGTTGTAATAAAACTTCAGGACCTAATGCAGGTGAAATAGTTCAAAATGATTTATTGGATTCAATTAGTTTTACATTTGACCAATATCCTCCAACAACAAAATTATATTATTTGAAAGGAAAAACTTATGTTGAATACATACCTGAAAAAATTGAATATTTTAGGTCGTATAGAAATTTCAAATTGATTTTAGATGATTCACATCAAAGAATGTTAACACCATTTAAAGCAGGAGCAATAAATTTTTGTTTATATAAAGGAACAGAAGATTTAGAAGAAACTTATACTTTAAATGAAGCAAAACCATTATGTGGTTCGGATGGATTTACAAAAGTTTACGCAAACTTTAAACCTTTAACAATTTCATATGCCGAAAATCTTTGTGATGAATGTTATTTATTGTATTATTCAGAAGATGCAGGTAATTCTGTTGAACCTGTTGTTCATGCAGTTCCAACGAAGATAAGAAATGTTGAGTTCGATGATCCAGAAATAATTGTTAATGGTCAAGTTTATGGACCTTAAGTAAAGTAAAAAGAGGAAAGATGAGAAAGAACATTTTAATAATTTTATTTTGTATTATACTTTTATTAAATATAAATTTCGCATTTTCGGAAAAAATTGAATTTAGTGATGATCAAATAACTCTTGTTGATATGACAGGGAATTCTGCAATACATAATTCATCACCTACATTTATTTTTGATTTTACTGAAAGTGATGAAGTTGTTACAGTTATACAATCTTCATTTTATTCTGTGAATTCTCTTTCTCCTACAGATAAAGTTGTTGAAGATGATCAACATTTAACAAACTATGATGTTGCAGTTCAATACTTAAATCATGGTTCAGAACTTAAACTATATCCTTTTTCAAATGATCCTGATAAACCTGCTTATTTACTAGATGGTTTTTACAGAATGTGGGCTGATGTAGAAGATAAAGATGGAAATAGAAAAAGAATTATTTTAAACATAGAAATACAAGTTGGAGGTTTATCTATTTGGGTGAATTCGCCTCAAAATCCTTTCATTGCAGATGATCAAGATCAATACATGGCATATTCAAAAGTAGAACCTTTCACTTTAACTTTAGAAACTTTCGCAGAATCAGAATGTAGAATTTCATATTCTTTAAATGTTCAAAATCTTTCTCAAGCTTTTTTAAATTCCAAACAAATGTTAGAAAGTGGAAATAACAAGTTACATCAAGTACGAGTTGTTTATAATGAAGATATAACTGACACATTTCCTCAATTAGAAGTAAATGAAATAGATTACAGCTCTCTAGATAGTTATTTAGTTATATGTAAATTGATAAATACTCCTGAAGAAGATTACTTTTCAAACAGAATTTATGTTGGTATAGATGAAACTCCTCCTGAAATTGACTTTTCATTTTTCCCGAGTTTAATTTCTAATCCTGCAGATATATCTACAACACCTTATTTAGATACATATGGTGATAAAGTAATATGTAATTATACATTTACTCAAAATCCTTTAAGACACTTTGGTTATACAAATTCCTTTTTTCAATATCCCAGATCAACAATTCCTGATGTTTTACACATAAGTGATTATGATAATCCTGCAATAATACCTATATTTGATTTTGAAAAAGGTATTGGTGATTTTCCTTCAAACGAATCCTTACTATATAATGTTAGTGCAACGTGTTATAATCTTGCAAATTGGAAAGTTAATGCTGATGCTCAATTTGAATTGTTTTTAGACAGATCAATGACTTTAACTCAAGACACAATTTACTTTAACACAAATACTCAAGATCATTATTTTTACACAAATATAGATTCATTATTGTTTTACAGAGAATATTTGGACTCTGGTGAATGGATACAAGCACAAAGCGAAGGTACAGAGCATTATATTGAAACTGAAGAAGATGAAGGAGAATATGATTTAGTTTTGAGAGCTGAATCGAATCAAGCAAAACCTCTCCAAAAAACTTTTAATTTTGTTGTTGATATGACTAAACCTGACAAAGTAAATATAACTTCTAAAAAAATATTTTGTTTTGATGATGACGAAGACGATATATCTGTAAAAATAGAACCATTAAATGATGATATTGCCTATTATAATTATGTTTTGAAAAGAGGTCGTGATGAAATTTTTTATGATTCTAACTCCGCTACCTCTTCACAAGTAGAAGTTTCAAATATAACTGAAAATGAAACTTTTGTTTGGACAATTAATGCTGTTGACTTAGCTTATAATGAAGGAGATGATGTCAGTATAACTATGACTGCCAAAGATGCAGATAGTGTTTTGTGTGATTTTGATGATCCTGTAATAACTACAGATATTAAACACGTGGGTTCTGGAAAATCAGTTTACATTAATTGTACAGATAATGTAGGATGTACTAATTCATTCTCTTTTGGTTTTGGAACAAATGGAATTTGTGATGATTCTAATTACAATATTAATAAAAATATTGCCTACGTTGGAAATTCCAATCCTGTACTAATCAGAAATACTACAACATTATGTATTAAAGCAGAAGATAGAAATGGGAATGTTGCTTTCTACAATAAAGAAATTAAAATAAATCTTAAATGTTACAATGGTGTAAAAGATGTTGGTGAGGAAGGAATAGATTGTGGCGGTGTTTGTGAAGCTAATTGTGCTGAAATTCAACAAAAAAATAACAAAACATGTCTCACTACTCAAGATTGTTCTTCAGGTTTTGTTTGTTTAAGTAGAGAATGTGTACCTATTCAAGCTCAAACTAATTTAACTGAAAATGAAACTTGTTCACGTAATTCTCAATGTCAAGAAGGACTTAAGTGTCTAGATGGAGTTTGTTCAAGTAACTTTACTTCTTGTTCATCAAATTTAGATTGTGATGAAAATCAAGAATGTAATTATTTAGGTGTTTGTGTTGATTCAGTTGACGAAGATGAAGATGAAGATGAAGTTGACTTAGATATCGAACCGAAAGGAAGTTTAGAAAATTTAATTCCTTTAGGGATTTCAATTTTAGGAATCTTTATGATTACAGGAGGAGTATACCTTATTTATTCTCATAGACGAAAAGGCGTTCAAGCTCAAACTCAACAAAATTTTGCAAATGATGAAGAATCCCTTAAGCAACAAGAAATGTTAAGAAAACAAAGAGCGGAACAAGAGAGAAGAGCATTACAAGAAAGATTGGAAAAACTTAGAAAGGGCAAAGAAAAACAAAAAGTTGTTTTAGATGAAAGAAAACAAGGTCGTAAAGAAATTTTAAGTACTTTTGAAGATCCTAATTCTCCTAAAGAAGAATCTTTTGAAAAACAAATTCCTAAAACTCAAGAAATTCCTGAAGAAAAAGAAAAACTCCAAGAAAGATCAAAACCTTCTCTTCAAACTGATGATGAAGGATTTGTAGATTTGTCTGAGTTTAAAGAAGAAAAGACTTCTGAAAAAAAAGAAGATTCTGCATTCTCTAAACTGAAAAAAATATTAGAATCTAAAGAGGATAAAAAATGAAAAAAGCACAAATAGGTCAAACTTTCATAATAATATTTTCCTTATTAGTAATATCTTTAATTATTTTCTTCGCTACTAGAAGTATAGGTGGAATATTAAATGATAAATGTAATGCAGATTTAATTAAATTTAGAACTCAAATAAAAAATTCAATAACAGAATATAAGGAATATGGTGTTGTAGAAAAACACATGCTCTCTGCTCCTTGCGATTACTTTCAATTATGTTTTATAGATGTAGATACTACAACTTTAAATGGAATTGTCAATACAGGTTCAGACGATTTGGACAAATTTTTAAAAATAGCTGTAACTCCTGAAGGAGTTCTCAATAATGTTTTTCTTTATGATGGAGATATTGTTGTAGATTCAGGAAATGTTCCCAATTTACATTTAGACAACGTTCCTTATATGTGTATATATAAAAAATCAAATAGATTCACTTTTATAACTCAAGGACAAGGAAAATCTACTTTGGTTATGAATGTTAGTTCTATTGAATAGTGGGAGATATTATGTTTTCAAAAAAAGCACAGATTGAAATACAATTTAATTGGATTTTTGTTTTAATAGCTGGAGTTGTATTTTTAAGTTTTTTCTTAATGTTGATTGCGAATCAATCTTCCACATCAGAACAAAAAATATCTGTTTCATTAACTAGACATTTTAAAACAATTTTAGATTCCACATCTCATAAATCAGGAACTTTCAAAGAATTTAATTTTCCTGCAAAATTTAAAACAGAATTTGTTTGTGATCTTGAAAACAATTTACATTACTATGAACTTGAAGATGTTAAGGTCTCTGATTTAAAGTATGATATTATTTTTGCACCAAATTATTTGTATGGTCAGAATATTTATACTTGGACAAAAGAATGGGCGGTTCCTGATGCACAAGGTTTTTCAGTATCTAATTTTTTGTTTGTATCAAACAAAGCAAGAGGATATATTTTTAGAAATTCATCTTCAGATACATTTAGACAATTATATGATTTTTTCCCTTCAAATTTAACAAAATTAATTTCTGATGGAGATGATTTTTTAGACAGAAATTTTGACTTTAATACATATATTTTAACATCTGAATTTATGGAAAATAATAACAACCCATTTCCTCAGAATAAGTTTGCTAATAATGACTACAAAAATAAAATTAAATTTATAATAATACATCCCTACAAAACTGACGACATTTTTAATAGTGGGGAAATTTGTTTTTGTAACGACATAGACAATTGTTGGGATGGTGGATGTTTAACTCAAGAAGAAACATTTTATTTAGGCGAAGAATCATTATATGGTGCTTTATTTACATCAGATTATAGTATGTATACTTGTATGATGCATAAAGCTTTCCAAAAATTAAAAATAACTTCAACAATGCACTATTATTGGATAGAAGATGTGATTTTAAATGGAGATGTTGATTATTTTTGTAAAACTGATTTAGAAGTTCCACTAAAAAATTTTGGTTTGTTAGCAGATCCTAAAAATGAGAGAAGCGCTCTTTTAGATATTAAGTATGTTGATTTAGATAAACCAACTTTTGAAGAGATTGCTTCTTTAATCAAAGAAATACATAATAAAAATCAAGTCTTGGCTTTAGGCCAAAAATGCATCCAACTTTATTGAAAATATGTTTAACTTAAAGTTAATATATTTGAAAGAGTTTAAAATGAAAAAAGCGCAATTACAAATGGGAGAAACAATTTTCGTAGTAATAATAATATTGTTTCTTATAATTATAGGCATGGTCTTCTTATATGGTCATGAAGAAGAATCTATTTTTAAATCTGAAAGAGAGTTTTATGAATTGGATTCTGTTGCATTAGGTCAATTAATAACAAATTTACCTGAATTAGCTTGTTCTGTAGCAGGAACCAAACAACAATCTTGTTTTGATAAATCTAAAGTTGAATCTTTTAGTAAAATATTATATCAAAATTCAGATATTGCTATGGAATATTATTTTGAAAAACTAGGAAATGTTAACATAACAATAGAAGAGGTTTATCCAGAAGAAGGTAAACGTTGGGAAATTTACGTTAATAATTTTGACATTAATTATACTGATACAGATTTAGGTATGCTTATACAAAGTTATGGTACAACACTTAAAATACCTATTTTGATAAAAGATCCCACCACAAATAAAAATTCCTTTGGAATATTATATGTGACAAAATATAGGAAAATTTAAAATTTAAAATGAAAAAAGCACAAATTGAATTAGTTGGATTGGTTTTCATAGTTTTAATACTAACTATAATTATGCTTTTTTATGTTTCATACTCTTTTCAAGATGAAATTAACCCTCAAAAAACAGAATTGAAGAAATATTCCGATAGTGAATTATCTGTTTCTTTTGTTGATGTTTTATTACACACATCTGTTTGTGGAGTTACTGTTAAAGATTTAATGATTGATTGTGCTAAATACAACAAAATTAAGTGTGATAGTGGCTCAAAAACATCTTGTCAAAAATTAAACGAAACAATAACTGAAATAAAAGAAAAAACATTGGATAAATGGGGATATTCTTATGGTTTCCTAATAAATATTGAGGAAGATAAGGAGTTTGTCATATATTCAAATTATACCTCTGATTGCGTACCCGGAGAAGTAATAATTGGAAAAAGCTTTCCAGGATTGTTTTATTTAGGTTTAAATCCAAATAATCTTCGTATAGAGCTTGGTTTATGTACTTAAATAACATATATTATCGTCCATTTTAATTTATTTTATCTAATCTAACTATTTCTGTGATAAAGTAAAAATCTTGGTTGCTTATAATAGGAATATTTAAATATGACTATCTTATAATGTATATCAATATACTTGTTGAGGTGTCCGTATGTTTAAAAATAAAAAAGGTTCAGAACTTTCCTTGAACGTTATCGTTCTGGCAGCAATTTCGATATTAATTTTAGTTATTTTAATAATCTTAGTTATGAATAAGACAGGAGATGTTATAGATAACACTAGTTGTCAAGGTTCAGGAAGATCATGTAGTGGTCCAGGTAATCAATGTGATGCTGGAGAAATAAAAGTCTTTGACTCAGGTTGTAAAAAATCTGGAGAGGGAGATTATTGTTGCATAGATCCCGATGAAGTTTAACTTTAGAGGTTTTTATGTTATCTTTATTTAAAAAAGGACAAGGTGATTCTATGTGGTTAATTGTAACCATGGTTTTAGTTATTTTTGTTCTTTTTGCAATGTTTTCTATTTTTGGAAATAAATATTCTTCCTTAATTAAAGGAACTTCTTGTGAAGCGAATGATGGTGTTTTAAGTGCTAAATGTGATCCTCGTTATTCTGAAGAGATGCGAGCATTTAATGAACCCAAAAAAGGTTTAAAGTGTTGTATTTCAAATGGTTTCGAAATTGATGCTTGGGAATCATTTAAATCAGGAGGAAGTCCCGAATATGTAATATTAGGAACAGGAACAAATTATTTGTTAACTTCAGATTCAATTTTTATTCCATCTTCTGAGGTAATTGAAGGAAGTTCAACTACTGAAGGAGATATATATATTTATCAAGTAAAAGATGGTGAAGACATTCTTATAACTGACGAGAGTATTTATGTGGATAAAAATTCAGAGATTGAATTAAAATTTCACAATTCTTGGTGGGGTGGAGAAAGTTTTTCGTTTTCTAAAGAAAATATGGGTGATTTTTGTACTGTCAATGTTACAACAAAATCTGGTGATTCTACTACTAGATCTAAACTAATTGAACGTTCTAATTGTGCAAGAACGTTTAAAACACAAAAGTTAGAATTAAAGTCTGTATCTGGTGAAATAATTGTAGAGTTTAAGGTTTACAAAGATAAAGAAAGTTATTATGCGCAAGAAGATTCAAAAGATAGTAGGACATTAAAAATTATTTTTGGAAGTCCTTGTACAGATTTAGAAGAAGAAAGTGTTTGTAAAGAAAGAAAAGATTGTTTTTTAACTGTTTCAGATGTTTGCAAGAGTTGTACAGATGATACTAATTGTTCTTGGTTCAAAGAAGATAATTGTGTT
>CAYSFC010000006.1:19503-22482 GCA_964430665.1 uncultured Methanosarcinales archaeon
CAAGAGTTGTACAGATGATACTAATTGTTCTTGGTTCAAAGAAGATAATTGTGTTAATAATATATGTGAGTTAGATTGTGAAGTAAAAGATAGTTTGTGTGTTGAAAAATTAAAAAGTTGTGAGGATTTAGATTCTTCTAAGTGTAGTAACCGTGATGATTGTTATTCTGTCAAAGATGTTTGCAATTCTTGTCCAAATTCTTGTGATGGATATTCAGAATATTTTTGTAATAAAGATCCTTGTGGTTTAAATTGTAAAGTAACAGATGATGGAACTTGTATTGGTGCTAATGACGAACCTTCTACAGAAAATTCTGAATCTACAACTACTAGTTGTGAGGGTTTAAATGTTGCTCTATGTAATCCTCTATCAAATTGTTATTATGATTCTATGGTTCAAAAAAAGTGTGTTGATTGTCCAAGAGAATGTTCTGATTTTGGAGATAGTGAATATCTTTGTGGGAATGATAAATATTGTGGTTTAAATTGTAAATACGAGTATGGTTGGTGTGTTAATGTTGAAATCCAATAGAGGTATGGAATGGGGATCATTCATAAACATATTACTAGCCCTTTTATTTATATTAGGAGCAATATCTTTTTTTGTTTCAAAAGTTTTTTTCAACAAAGGTCCTTAAAATGTTCAATAAAAAAGCAGGTTTACAACTAACAGCAGCCTTTTTAATAGGTTTTGTAATATTTGCCATTTCTTTTATGACTATAGGTTCTTTATATGGGAATATTTGGAATAATTATGGAGATAATATTGATAAAGGATACGCTTGCTTAGGAACTTTAAAAGCACAACAATATACTTCTCATACAGAAGAAAATGATTTTTTTCCAGATATTCAATTTCAATTATTTAAAAACAAGTGTTCAACAATAAATGAAATTTACAGAATTGAAAAAGAAAATGTAGAGAAACCTCGAGATGAATTATCAAATCAACAAAAAGCAGGACTTAAGAAAATTGCAGATCGTATGGCTTATGTTTGGTGGATGACTGGCGCGGGAACTGTGGAAAATCTATGGTCAAAAACAAATAACGAAGATGGTATTCTTAGTTTATCATATGGTTCACATCCGAGCAAAATTACTAATAAATGTGTAACTTTTATGAATTTTAAAATAGAAGATTCAAAATATTTTCCTCACCCTACTTTAGATGCCTCAACAGGAAATACAGTACATTATTTGAATTCAGTAGCGCTAACAGAATTTTTAAAAACAGAAGAGTATAGACCAATAGTTAAAGATGGTCAATCTCAAATTATGACTTATTATCAATATTTAACTTTAGCAGGAGGTGTTGATTCCGGAACCATATTAATATTACCTACAGAATATAAAGTTGATGAAACATATTCAATTTCACTTATGAAAATGCCTGAAAATGCAAATGGTTTTTTTGAAATATTCGCTGCAGGATGTGGTGCTTTAGTTGGTGCACCTCTTGTTGCTTACGCTAGTTTAGAAATAGGTACTTCACTAGCACCATGGACTTGGGGAGTTTCTTTTATATTAGGTGCTGCTGTTGCAGGTACAGCATTATATACTATGAAAGATAGTGCAGGGGTTTGTTTTGGTTCTGCAAACAGGGCTGTAGATGATTATTATACTTCAAAAGAATCATATATTGAGGTACAAAATAAATTCAAAGACTACTTAAATGATCAACCTTTCTTTAAAGAAATCACTGACAAAGACTTGGAAAAATTACAACATTTAAATTTAATTATAATTGGACCTCAAAATTTAGTTAATATGATGGGTTGTAAAGATATAAGGCTTGGTTCGGAGGCTAATACATGATATTAGAGCAAATATGTTTTATTTTTAAAAATAAAAAATTGTTTTTTAAGAAAGGTTCACTTACAATAGAAACAATAATTATTCTCGGACTCATGTTTGTTTTTTTAATTGTTATAATTTATTTTGTAATAGATAGTAATTCTAAAAATGTAAATATTGTTGATGAATTTGCAATGTTTAAAGGCGCTTCATATGATTAAAAATAAAAAAGGATTTGAATTTCAACTAGGTTTAGTTATAATAGTTTTATTGGTTTCTGTTTTTGCTTTGTATGGTATGAATTATATTAAAGTAAATACAGATAACACTAAAAAACTTTCAAATGATTTGATTTCTACAGAAAAATTATCTGAAATTACAGGAATTCCTGTCATGGTTAAACAAACAAAATATTATGACGTATCTGATGCTCTTGGCGAGGAATTTATTTCAGGCGTTGGAACTTTTACGCGTCAGTTGTTCGATGATAATTTCGACAGACCTGCATTAACCTATCTTGATTTTGGAGCCATTTTAAATAAAGCTCCACGAGATGATTATTATTCTTTTAAAACAACTGATTTTGATAAAGGTTATGTTATTGAGTTTGTTGATGATGGTGTTGGGTTAAGTGTTTTTATTTCTACGAGAGGAGGTTCTAGATACCATTTGTTTAATTACACATCACACGAATTTAGTTTTTTGAAAAATAAACACATATTATTTCCAAAAATTTCAAACTCTGTTAATTTAGGTAATAATTGGTTCCAATCAAATTATTTGTCTAATGAAAATAAAGATTTTAATTCAATAGGTGAATTTTTTATTCCTGCACAAAAAACATATTTCCAGCTTCAATCTTATCCAGATGGTTCTAAACTTTTAGTTAAACCTCCTACAACACATGACTTTGTAAACAAAGGGGCTGTCCATTCTGATGAACAAAACTCTTATTCAACAATTCAAATTCTTCCTTTCGATTCACATTCTGGAAGTTCTTCTTTAGAAATATTGACTCAATGGTTTCCAACAATGGAACTACCTTATATGATTAAACCTGAATATGGTTTTGTGTTTACGTCTTTTTATTATGATTTAAAACAGTCACATTCTTCAGAATTTGCAAATAAAATATCTCAAATAAAAGATAAAGATAATGCTGAATTTATAATTATTGGTGTTAAT
>CAYSFC010000006.1:22582-43015 GCA_964430665.1 uncultured Methanosarcinales archaeon
AATATCTCAAATAAAAGATAAAGATAATGCTGAATTTATAATTATTGGTGTTAATGATCCTTCTTTAACATCTCTCAATTAAATTGTTTTTCTCAAAAGAAACATATTTAAACAATCTAATCTAAATTCTTGTTAGATGATTAATTATAATAAAGGTCAACAATTAAGTTTAGTGGTTTTTGTACTTTTAGCAGCAATTTTTGCTATATTTGCTATGTCTTATTCAGGAATAGTAAATAAAGGATTAAAAGAAACCAATGATGGTTTAGATTTCAAACAAATAGCTCAAACTAAAGGAGTTCCCATTGTTTCAGGTGCTGCTGAAGTTGACCCTCTTAGTTTTTTAGATCAAAATTTCATAAAAAATTCATACATATTTATAAATTATTTTTTTAATTCAGAAGAAGAATTAATTTCTTCTTCAGATATTTTTGATGCAAGAGATTTTAGCACAGGTTATACTTTGAAATTTTTTGATTCTTTTGAAGGCATCTTTGTAAATATAAGTTTATTATCAACTTCCACTTATAGTCTTGTTTCCCCATCATCCAGACAATTTTCATTTTTACAAAACATACATCTAGCAGTGCCTTTACAAGAAGGAGATGATAAAAAAGGAGATTCTTGGTTAAGGTATCACTATTTAGGTAATGATTCTTTTAAAGAATACAAAGATGTAGATATTCTTTCTGTAATTGTTCCGGTGTCTGAAATGTATTTTAATTTTAAAAGTGTTGATTCTTTTATTTCTGTTAGAACTTTAAACCCTGATTTAAATTTAGAGAATGAAAAATATACTTTTAACAACCCTCAATTTTTCGTTTATAGAGGAACTAAAACTGAAAATGAATTATGGGATATATTTAGAAGTCCAATAACATTCATAAAATTAAACGAAACTGATTCTGCAAAACTCAAAGAAAAATATTCTCTAAATAATGATGTGATTTATGTTGTTTTTCCCGATTACGATGTTCATCGTATTTTTTATCGTGATTTAGAAGGAGATTCAGTTATATTACCTCCAGACGATACTGTGGGGCTTTTTCAAGAATTATTTTATGAACCAAAACAAACTGAATCTGCACCATATGATGATACAGATGAGACTTCTTCAGATGAAGAGGAAGAAGAAGGTGTTTTTTCTATGATAGGAGATTTGTTAAGATAATCTTTTAGTACTTTATATAAAAAACAAACTATATAAATGACAAGATATAATTTTAACTATATTTACTAATATAAGGTGTTTGCTATGAATTTTATGCTTTCAAAATCAAAAAAAGGAGAAGGAATGAGTATAGGTATGACATTAGGAATAACAGCTATATTACTTTTATTGGTTTTCTTTGCAGTTAATGGTTTTCAAACAAAACATTTAGGTACAAATGGTACTTTACAAACAACTTCAAACTACATATTTGACTCATTTAAATCTTCAGAATGTGATTATAATAAAATGATGTTAAAATTAAGTTCCAGCGCAGCAGATCCAATTAAAACTTGTCAGATTTCGAGTTTAGTGTCTTCAGGAGGTGTTGATGTAACTGAAGGATTAGTTTCTTTAAGTGTTTGGGATTCAGTTGAACAATTGCCTTCAAAATGTGACGAAAATAATGAAATATGTAAATTAAGAACTTGTTTAATGACTGGTTTAGGACACACAAACACAGACACTCTGAAATATTATGTTTTGTCTCCACGTCCTTCATTTGGAACTTCTGTTTTTGTTTCGGATATGTCCACAACATATGATTGGTTTGACAAGGAGTACGATTATGTTTGTAAAAATTAGGTGGGATTTTGAATGATTCGCTCAAAAAAAGGTACTGAGGCAAGTCCTGTTTGGTTAACTGGAGCAGGTCTTATTCTTGCACTTCTTTTAATTGGGGCTTTTTCTTTATTCATATTAGGTTGTCAAAAAAACATGGCATCCACAGAGTCTCAAATCAAGTCGCCTTCAGAATCTATCAATTCCATACAGAATATTTTTCAAATGAATGAATTTGAATCAATTACTGATTTTAACATTCCTGAGGGAGTTCTCACAAAGAACGTTTATAGACTCACAAGAACAAAAAATATAACTACAAATTTAAAGAATGGAGAAATGCTCTTATTTTTCTCTTCGGGTGGAAAGGATATATCTTTCAATTATATAAACAAAAATAATGTTCAAACAGATCTTACTTTTCATCGTCCTGCAAACTCTGCATGTTCTCAAGGAGCTTGTGTTTGCTATTATAGAGGATTTGATTTAGTCGATACAAAAACAGGACAATTAAATATTGATAACAATATTCGTCTTCCTCCTTTAAGTTGCTTACCTTTAGGTGATGTTAAATTTGTAAGTGGACAAGGAAATTATTCTGATGAAGATATTGAATTTTTCAAAAAAATCAACAATCAAAAACGAGTCCCAATTCCTTTAGAAATATACATGGTTGCTAAAAGATACTCAGATATAGGAATACCTAATAATTATGTTTCTGGTCCTAATTTTATTAACAGTCCTCAAGATGATAAAATAATTAATTTTGCTCTTAAAAATATGAATTGGTCTGGAGGATATGTTGTTGGTGGGTTTGGTTATGCTGCAGGAGGAAAACTAATTTCAAATTACCAATCAGGACCTATTGATTTGTATTTTACCAAATTTCCTTTAGAAAGTGAAGATGTTTATTCTATAGGTATAAACACACATTATAGTATTTCTCAACCTCTATATGAAGAATTATATATGAAAAATATCTTTGAAGAATCTGTTAAAGATTTATCTGTTTTTGAAGCTACAGCTACAATGCCTTCTGAATTTCAGAAATTTTTAATTGAACAAAAATCCTTAATAATACAAGACGAATTTGAATTTCGTACAAATTTTCTAGAACCTTTTATGAATGCTCTAAGTAAAACAACACACACAAAGTATCATCCTAGAATAAAAATAACTTCTCTACGTCCACAAGAAGACAGTTTGATTAATTCAAAAATAACTTTTTTTCTTTCACAAAAACAACAAAAAGAAATTTATTCAGATATAAAATTCAACACATCTAATATAGAAGATAATTTTTTTGAATTTGCTAATATTGATTACAAATCTGGAGAACGGACTCCAACAGGACCCTCAACTAATTCAGAAATATTTTTAATAAGTTATAAATCTTCTGATCAATCCAAAGCAAATTATACTATTTCTTATAAGAATGATGAATTTGTAGTATATGAAGCAACTTATTTTGATTCAGACAATAATAAAATTACAGTTAATCCTCAATGCGTAAATATAAATTTGACTACTAAAGATGATTGTAAAATAGTTATGGGTGGTGTTATGGATTTATTCGAGCACTTTGATTCTAATCTTCCCAAATACCAAATAGAAATTTTTATACTTTTTTTTGGCTCAAATTATAAATGGCAAACATTGAGTTTTAAATATAATTCTCCTGATTTTAAGCCTGAAGACATAATAGATTACAAAATATCTGAAGAGTATGATTGTTATGTTCCTTACATTTACGACTGTTATAATCCTTTTTATGCAGGTGAAAAAAGTTGAGATTATTTTCTTCGAAAAAAGGTTTTGGAGAATCTTGGATAACTATAACAATTGGTGAATTAATAATTGCAGCTATAATTATTTTTGGACTTTTTTATATGGCTTCTAATGCCTTTTCTGCAGAGAATGTTCAAGATGTTTATGTATCTAGAGAACTAATTTCCTCAGTAAATACTGCATACTCTTTAAATAATGATTTTAACTATATTTTTCAAGGTTTTGATCAAGACTACTACATTGATGTAACTGCGAAAAATTTATTTATACATAAAAAAGATGGCGAGAATTATAGAAGAATATCTCCCTTTCTGGCTCCAACTGAGTTTTCTAAAAATTTGGAATTCACTTCACTGTATCCAACCAAATTCATTCCTCTAGACTCTTTTTTTATACGAAAATCAGGAAATCAACTATATTTTTCAGAAGACGTTGAAATAAATAGAAACAGATTTGAAGGAAACTTTTTCACACCAATACATTTAGAAAATCCTGAAAAATTGAGTTTCGAGAATCGTTTTAAAACAGATTTAGGAGATTTAATAGGAGATCAAAACCCTAATTTGATTTTGGTGATAAAAACTTCAGATGATGAAAAAACTAAGATAATTTACTCTGAATCAGGAGATTTATATCTAGATTATTTAGCTTATGCTATAAATGAAGAATTTCTTAAGGCGAGCGAGACAATATCTGATTTGAAATTTTATCCTTCTCCATATGAAAATGATTTAAAAGAAATTTACAATCATAAAAATGTTATTCTTATCGAGTTATCAAAATCTTTGGAATCTAGCGAAGACATCGATTACTATTTATCTCTTGGAATTTTAACCTCAAAAGCCCTATCTGAAGCTCTTCAAGACTAAACTTTATAAATAAGTTAGTCTATTTTTGACATATGAGGGGTTGGAACAAAAAAGGGTCTTTTATTGAGCCCACTAAAATATTTTATTATATTGGCGTTCTATTTTCTGTATTGTTATTTATGTTCTTTTTCACATCCTTAATAACAACATTTGCTTTAAATCAAAACCCTATCCCTACTTATTTAGGAGTAGATATTGCTGCATCAAGAATCACAAATGTTTGTTTTGCATATAAAAATCCAAAAACAAATGAACTTATTCCAGGAGTTCTTGATATTACTAAAATTACGCAAGAAAATTTAGATAATTGTTTTAGAGAAGGAGATTCATATGAGAAAGTATCATTCACATTACAAAGTAATCCTCCTATAAAATTAGCTACGATTGGTACCACAACAACATCAAGAACAAGTCGGTTTGTTTTAATTATAAATCAAAATGGAGAATTGTCTCCAAATAAAATAATTGTTGAAAAATGAAATTAAAAAAATTTAACAAAAAAGGAGGTCCTGGTTCAGATGGAACTGAATTTGCATTCTTAGTTTTAATGATTTTAATTTCTATTTTAGGTTTAATGTTTTTTAATAGTTTTTCTAAAGTTCAAACAACTCAATTAATTGAAAATTCTCGAAATGATCACATAGATAAATACAATTTAGATTTGTTTTTAAAATCAACAATATTTGAAGTTCAAAGAGACTCTGTAGTTATTAAAAATATAGACTCAAGTAATGATATAGATGTTTTAAGTAAAGCAAAAAAAATAAACGAAGTTGTTGATGTTATAAATGAATATTTTTACACAAATGACAACAATAAAAAATCAAGTATAAAAAAAGATTTAGATTTTTTGTTTAATAAAATATTTGACAATCCTAATAGAAATCATGTATTGTTAATTGTAAAATCTTCCTCACCACCCGATGAACTTAAATCTAAAGTAGATTTTACTCCTGCTTATGGTTCTTCACCATTAGTATTAGGAGAGTATAAAAAAAATCAAGATTATGTTGAAGGTGCAAGAGCAGAAATTCCTTGTTACGATTCACTAAAAGATGAAAACATTTGGGTTTTTTATTTATATAAAAAGGCGTGAACTTAAAAATGGCGAAGAAATATTTCAAAAAAGGTGTTGGTCTGGGTTTAACACTAGGTATAGGAATATTGTTGGTTACATTGTTTGTTTTTACTTCAGTACCTGCAAAAGTTGCTGATCAAAAATTAGGTGAATCTCAATACAATATGTTGAGTTTAAATCAAGAAATGAATTTTCCTAAACTATACATTCAAAAATCTTTGGAACGTTCTGCTAAGGAAGCTAAACTTTCATTTATATTAAATGGAGGTGTATTTAATCATCAAAACGATTGCGGAATAAGAATTTATCCTATTTTAATGAATTCGAACACTCTTTGTTTACAAGATGTTGAAGGAGAATTTTCCTCATTTGTAAAAAAGTATTTTTCTGAATATATTACTAAATATAAATCTATGAATTTAAACACAAATTATATTATTAAAAGCAAATATATAGAAGATAAAAACACACCTTATGTTGATATCTCTTTAAACGTTCCCTTAAACACAAGATTCATAATTAAAGAAGATTTTTCTTCAATGGAACAGAGTTTGAGTGTTTCGAATTATCCTGTGGACGAAGTGTTCGGAACTTGTAACAATGAAAAAATTTTTGAATGTACTACAAACAAATGTGTTGTAGACTCCACTTTAAGACTTTATAATTTATATTCTAATTTAAATCTACCTTATGTTTCTGGTGGTGAATCTCCTTACACTTATCGAGATTCCAAATATGGTGATTGCAAAGACTATTTTGATGTAACACAAATATCTTTAAAAGAAGTTGGTAAAGACAGATATACTCGACCTGGTTTTGATTGTTCAGGATGGGTTTGGTGGGTTTTAAGTCATGCAGGCTTAGAGGATTTTAGTAAAAGAGAAACTGCCCACAAGTATTATCTTAAGGCTCAAGATGATTTAGTATGGGATATTTACAAAACTAGACAAATTTTAACTAAAGATTCTTTAAATAATTATGTTGCTCCAGGAGATGTTTTATTTTTAAAAGAAAAGAAACAAGTTTTAAACCCCGAAGTTAATGTTTCACATATAGTAATATATGTTGGAAATAATGAAATAGTTCATGCAAATCCAGTTACAAATCTTGCAAAAGAAAAAATGCCTTCGGGTTATTATCCTATGGTTGTTGGTGCTGCAAGATATTTTGATGAATCAGGAGAAGATGAAAATTATTTTCCACTCATAACAAAAAATGAACAAATTAGTTCTAGTGATGTTTGTCTTAATTTTGATTCGAACCAAATTGTAGCAAATAATATTCGCCCAGATTCAAGAGACATGTCTTATGCTGATTTTGAAAGAGAACTAAATCAATACCCTGAAGTTCTAATAGCTATTTCAAAAGCACATCTAAAATTCCCCGATGTTCCAGAAGAACTCATTAAAGGAATAATTTTTAGAGAAGTTGGTGGTAAAACTAATATTGGAACCAAAGAAAATCCGAACTGGGTAAGTTATTTTAGTTTGTATATGAATGGAGATAGGACGTGTAATCCAGGTTGTGGTATTATGCAAGTTGAATCTGCTGCATGCCAAGATATAAATCAAAGAATTGGACAAATTTATGACAAAAATTATTTTAATTGTGATTGGAATGCTTTACAAAATAGAAAAAACACAAATATAAATGGAGAAATTTCATCATTTTTAGAACATTCGATTGAAGTTGGAACTGCTTACTTAGATATAATTAACAAAAGAAATGTATACAGATATATTACTAAAACTGATTATTTCTTTTGGTCATTATGTTATAATAGAGGTACAGGAAATTTTAGAAAAATAATACAAGAAACGATGAAAAGAACAGGTAAATTTGGACAAGATTTAGTTTGGAAAGATGTAATTTATGATGACTTAATTAACGCAGGTTTAAACGAAAGAGATTCTAATATTGGTTTAAGTTATCCTAATATTGTTGGTTTGGCTTTAAAAGAACAATGTGGAGGTGTTGAAACAACAAGTTATCCTTTAAGTTCTGTTGGATATTCAGATTATGCTGATGAATCTAATTCTGGAACTATGACAATTTCTCAAGCAAACGATTTTATTCATAATTCTTATGTTGCATTGTCTCCATCCGCACACACATTTTTACAATTTAATTTAAGTCACATGAACAACATAAATAAATTTGTTCAAATCATATTTCAAAATCAAAACGAAAAAAACTTAATTGAAACGTTAACTGATGCAGTATTATTAGGTCAAAGTTACACTCCAAAAATTAATTTAATATCTTTTTTAGATGTTCCTCCAGTTTATTCAAAAAAAATGACCTACAATCAATATTCTCAAGTTCCTCCAGACATTGTTTTTAAAAATTTAGTAAATTCTTTAAAAGATAAGGAGATTTTAAGAGATTTAATTTTAGATCAAATGTTTGATTGTTATGAAAATGAACAATTTAATTGTATTTGCCCAATAAAAATTCCTCACACAACTGATCTTTGGAAAGTAGGTTTCAATTCAATAAGTTTTGAAATTATTCAAAATGCAGATGGAGTTTATATTGCACAACCTACAAATTACGAATATAAAGTAGAAAGATCCAAAAAATTAAATTCTTACAAAAGTGATGTTGTGGTTCCTTTCAATCCATTCATACAACAAAATTCATCTGAACAAATAAGGGGTGCCAACTCTTTACTATTCAAATTAGATTCTTTTTTAGATGTAACTTCAAACCCATATGTTTGGAAAAATAAGTTTACTATGTTGTTTAAACAGCAAGGAACTTTCAACAATCCCATTTCAGGTTCAGATCCTTTTGGAACAAAATCTTGGTCTTGGAATGTTACACCTGAACAAGAAATAAGTTTATATAAAAATATGAATGGTGAATTGAGTTGGTATATGTATAATTCCTCTAATCCTAATAACCCTATGTTATGCATTCCCACCAAAAATAAATTTACTTTTCAATCATCTTTACTAGAACAAGGACTTTCATCAGATTTTGAAGATGCATTCTATTCTAAATTTACTGTAGAAATTAAAGATAAATTCCCGCCAGAAATAAAAATAAACCAAACAGATTTAGAAATTGTGCAATTAAAAAATTGTTTAGGTTCAACACCAACGGTTTTAGCTTCTTGGATTGTAGAAGAATTCGATGAACCCTTAGCATTATTTAATTTATATTTAGTAAAAGAAAATAAACTAACTAACTTTATTCCAATATATATGTATAATCCTATAATTAAAAATTATGAAGGAGAAGCAACCCAAAACATAAAAACAAATGTTCTTTATTTCGATCCAAGTTCTTCTAGATATTTCTATGCAACAAAAATAACTCCAGATGGACCTTTAACTTCTGGAAAATATACTTTTGCTGTAACTGCCACAGACATTTACAAAAATGTTAAATATTTAGATGAAAAAACACCTTTCAAAGAATTTGAAATAAAAGAAATTAAAACTCAAGAAGAATTATTAAATCAATATCTTATTTCAAATCCAGAATCTCCTGCTTTAGATCCCAATTCTTTAAATGATTTACTTTGTGAACTTACTATAACAGACGCTTTTGCACAAAATATTTTAAATTACTTTAATCAAAATGGTTTAGTTTGTTGTGAACAATATGTTCCTAGCCTAAAAATGGATGAAATTAAATTTAAAAATGAAAATTAAATATTTTTTTTGGATTTTGGTATTTATAATTTTAATTGGTTTGTCTAGTGCAAACTCTGTAAAAGAAATAAATGAATTAAATTTGACCTTAGTTTTTACCCAAGATGAATATAGTTCTTATCTCCAGAATTCAAACCCTGCTTTAATAATTTATAATAAAACAAACAACATTAGTGTTTTTCAAAACCAACAAATTTTATCAAACACAGAAATTGAAGATTTAATTTCAAGAATACATCCTTCAACAATTGAAAATGATGTTCTCTCATTCATAGAATCAAAATATAATGTTGATTTAATAAATTATAAAAATAAATCAACCTTTGAATTTTATCAAAAAGAGCGCGAAACTGGTTTGTTTATTTTACTTTCCTCAAAATTCATTTACTTCTTCATATTTATTTTAATTTTATTTACACTATCAATTTATACTTTCACTTACTTTTTAAAACTCAAAAATACAAAATCTTCTAACTATATTCCAGTAAAAGAATATATACAAACAAATTTAAAAGAAGGATATGAAATTCCACAAATAAAGTTGGCTTTAGTTCATGCAGGATATAATCAAAAGCTCGTAGAAAAAATAATTAAAGAATTAAATAGATGATTTAAAGTATATTTTATAAAACATATTTTAAATCACAATATTCCACTGGACTTTTTATCAAAACACTTAAAAAGAAGAACAATTTTACTCTTTATGCAGGGGATTTGTATGTGGTGTGCAAGTTCTCTTTATGTTTACAAACCTTCTAAGATGAAGGACTAAAGAACTTCAAGTTCAAAGTCATCATCTCTGAATGAAATTCAAAGGTGTCAAAATGGTTAATGGTATAGTAAAACAAATTCTTGATTCAGGTAAGATTACAAAAGAAGATTTAGATTCAAAAATAAGTGATAAAATGAAAGCGCTTTCAGGTTTAATTTCTGAAGAAGGTGCTGCACACATTATTGCAGGAGAATTAGGTATAAACGTTGGACCAGAAAATACTTCACAAAATATTCTCAAAATAAAAGATATTTTGGGCGGTATGAAAAACGTATTTATATTAGGTAAAGTTGTTAGTAAATACGATATGAGATCTTTTGGTGAAGATGGTTCTGGAAAAGTAGGAAGCCTTCTGTTAGGAGATGAAACTGGATTTTCAAGACTAACTTTCTGGAATGATAAATGTGAATTCTTCAAGGAAATAAATGAAGGAGATGTATTGGAAATACAAAATGCTTACACTAGAGAAAATAACAACCGTGTTGAAATTCACATGGGTTCTGCTTCAAATTGCGTAGTAAACCCAGAAGGAAAATCTGTAGAAGTTAAAGAACGTCAAGAAATAAAAGAAAATTTAAAGAAAATAAACCAAATAACTGAAGATGATGTTTATGTAGACATATTGGCTACAATAGTTCAAGTTTATGATCCTCGTTTCTTTGAAGTTTGTCCTGAATGTAACAAAAGATTACAAATAATGGATGGTGGAAAATTTCAATGCGTAACTCATGGTGAAAAAGAACCTTCTTTCAATTATGTAATGAATTTATTTCTTGATGATGGTTCAAGCAACATTCGAGCCACTTTATGGAAAGAACAAATCCAATCTCTTTTAAACATGAAAGATGAAGAAGTTGTCGCTCTAAAAGATAATCCTCAAAAACTAGAAGAAATAAAAAACGAGTTATTGGGTAAAATAATTAAAGCTCATGGTAAAATTAAACGAAATGAAGTATTTAACCAAAATGAATTAGTTATTTATAGAATGGAAATGGATCCTACTCCTATTGAAGAAAAAAAAATCCCCGAAATTCAAGAAACTCCTAAAAAAGAAGAAATAAAGGAAGATGAAACAAAATTCACGGAAGAATTAATTGGCTCAGATGATGAGGAAGTGTTTAATATAGAAGATTTAGATGATGAGGACTAAATTTAATTTTGGTTTTTGGATTTTTTTGCTTTTTACTTGTTTATTTCTGTTTGTTACTTTAAATTATATATTTAATACAGGTTCCGAACACGTTCTTTTAAGTTTTGACACAGAAATCCCTGATAATAACTCTATAATGCTTAATTTACTATCTATTTTAGATAATAATGATATACCTGCCACCTTTTTTATGACTGTTGATTTTGCTCAGAAATACCCTGAAATGGTGGACGAAGTTATTCAAAGAAACCATGAGATTTCTTGCCATACAAAAAATCATTTTGATCTAACTAATTTAGATAAAGAAGAGTTATTAGTTCAATTAGAAGGTTGTCGTCTATATTTCAAAAACAATCACAATGTTGATGTTATTGGTTTTAGATCTCCTTACAGAAAAATAAATAAAGATGTCTTTATGGCCCTAAATAAGTTTAAATTTAGTTATGATGCAAGCTTATTTTCATTTTGGTCTTTTTTATATGCCAAACCTACAATTAATGAAATTTATACAAGTATTAATTTAGGATTTCCTTTGGATGATTATATTTTATTAGAATTTTTACATCTTCCTCCAAAAACATATTTTAATTTAATTTCTGTGAATAAAAAATATAAAAGTCTTTCTTTCCATCCACACATAATTATGGAACATTCCCAGGAGTTTAATGAATTTTTGAATAATTCTAACGGAAAATTTATAACACATAAAGATTATTTGGAGATGTATAATGAAAGGTAAAACTCACTTATTTTCAGGAATATTTGTATTTTTACTTTTTTTGAGCTTTTCCAAATTATCTTTAGATACCTTAATTTATGCTTCTTTTTTCTTATTAGGAACTTTGTTTCCAGATATAGATGTTGCAACATCTACTGTTGGTAAGAAAGCTAAAATTATTGGTTGGGCCTTTAAACACAGAGGGTTTTTTCACTCTTTTTTCGGTCTTATTTTAATATCTTTAATTCCTTTCTCTTTTAATTTGTTTTGGGGTATTTTTTTTGCTATGGGTTATTTAACACATCTTTTAGAAGATATGTTAACAAAATCAGGTATAAGACCTTTCATTTATGGATTTAAAATAAGAGGTCCTTTAGTTGTTGGTGAAATTTCAGAAAAAGTAATTTGTTTATTTTTTCAAATTGCTTCATTAGTTTTGATTTTTATCATTTTCTCTAAGATAATTTAAACTTCCTTCTTCCTCTTCCTCTTCATACTTTTCAAGTTGTTCAATCATCTTAGTAATTTTATTTTTTTGTTTCTGATGTTTTTTTGTTTCTAATTTTTGTTCTTCCAATATTTTTTTCTTTTCTTCTAATTTCTTCTTTTTAGAAGCTCTTTTTATTTTTCTCTTCTCTTTATCTTCTTCTTTTTTCTTCAGTTTTAAATTTTCTTTTTCTTGTTTTTTAAGGTGTTTGGAAGCAACTGTTTTTGTCTTTTCTAATTCATTAATTAAATTCTCTCTACTTAATGTCTTCAAACTCTTAGTTTTGTATTTTAGAGTTTCTAAAAATGAAATAAATTCTTTTTCATTGTCTTGTATGAGTTTAGCATATTCTTCATCACTTATTATTTTTAATACTTTGATTAATTTGTGTTTTTCTTTTACTAATTCTCCTTCTATTCTTATGCTGTTCTTTGTAAATTTATTTACCTTTCCTCTAGCTTTCATATTTGTGTTGAAATATTTGCTTTTAGAAACTTTTTGTATGAATATTATAAATATTACTAAAACAACACTATACAATAATAAAATACCTATTTGATCCATTATTTTTGTTAATTCTGTTTGGAATAATATTGATCTTCTCAACATTTCAGAAGTCATAACAAATGGATTGTATTTAGCAATATTTTTTAACCAAGGAGCTATACTTTCAAGAGGGAAAATTATATTTGAAATAAATAACATAATTGCCCCAACACTTATTGTGGCCATATTTGTTGCTTGTTGACTTTTTAAGGAATATCCTAAAGCCATACCTAATACTACAAATAAAGACATACCCAATATCAAAATAATTGAATTAACTAAAAGATTTGTTAAAATTAAATTTGTCAAGAAATAACTCACAACAGCAAGAATTATTATTATTTGAATCATTATTATTATCAAAGAAGTTATGTATGTTGTTAAAATAAAAAACTCATCTTTTGTAGGTGTTGTAAATGTTCTAAATGCTGCTTTTGATTGTTTTTCAACAATAACTAAAGTACTAGATAATAAAAGACACGAAAACATTATAATTAACATCAACGCATAAGGAAAAATCAATGCTAATTTGTTTTGATCTCCAGATATTGTTTCAATGGTTGTTGTTATAGGTTCAACAATTTGATCAGAAGATTTAACTTCAATTGTATTTATTGAGTTTTGCATATTAACTACAAGTGTTTTTAATGATTCGATATCTGTTACAAGTGTTTTCATACTGCTTTTCAGTCCATTTAAACTAGTTATTTGAGCATCACTAATGTCTTTTGCAGATTTTATTTTTGATTCTAAAGAATCTATTTTATCTTCAATTGCAGATACACTATCGTCACTAGTATCAGTTATATTATTTGCATCATACGTTAAATTATCTAAAGAAGCTTCTAAGTCATCTAACGTTGCAGTATAATTACCATCGGAACTAAAATCTCTTAATTCATCAATATACGCGTAACAATTATCAGTTTCATCTTCAATTATATCCGACAAATCTTTAACTGCTTCTGTTAATTCTTTAGATGATGAACTAATCGTACCCATGCCTGAATTTATATCTGACAATTTCATATTATTGATTTGGTTTTTTATGCTATCTACTTTTGTGGAACTATCTGTTGCACTTCCTTTGATTTTTATTGTCAAAGCTAAAATTTCATCTAATTTTTCATTATTTGAAGACAATGTATCTGTTAGTTTGTTTGTAAGACTCTTACTCAATTCATCTGTTTTTAATCCAACTATTCCTGAAACTTTTTCAATAACTGAGTAAACTAAACTAATTCTAGATTTATCTACTACAAAAACAATATTGTTTGATTGATTATTTTTTATATCCATATTATCTGGGAATATAATACATGCATGCAAAAGTCCTTGTTCTAATTCATCAACACAAAGTTCTTTTAATACATGTTCCTTTGTTAAGTATTTTTCATTAAGTAAATTTATTATGTCGTTTGTTATTTGACTTTCTCCCGGAGCAACATATCCTACAGAAATATCTGTGTTATCTGCAGTACTAAAAGCCAAACCTAAAATAAGAATAATCAATAATGGTCCGAAGAATATTGTAAATAGTGAAGTCTTGTTTCTAAATAACAATTTGAAGTTCTTTTGTAAAACTTTAATCAATTTCATTTTCGTCAATCACACTCATAAATACGTCGTCAAGTGAAACACCAACAACTTTTATGGATTTTAATTCTTCGTTGTGTTTTTTCAATACTTCAAGTATTTGTATTAAGCTTTTTTCAACATTTGTAGAATCAACTATAAAATCTTTACCTGAAACTCTTGCTATATGGTGTTTTCCACCATTCAAATATTTTAATAATTTGTCATATTTTTGATTTTCTGTTCTAAACACTATTTGTTCCTTTGTTACAAATTTCTTCTTCAAATTTTCAGGTTTATCTATAGCCAATATTTTTTTATTGTTTAATATAACTACTCTATCACATAATTCATCTAATTCATTTAAATGATGACTAGATAAAATTATTGTTGTACCTTTAGCATTAATTTTTTTTATTAATGACCAAATTTGATTTCTATGAATTGGATCAAGGTCTGCTGTTGGCTCGTCAAGTATTAAAACTTCAGGATCATGCATAAGAGAACAGGCTATATCCAATCTTCTTTTCATTCCTCCAGATAAATTTTTTGCTTGTATGTTTGTTGCATATTGAAGACTCATAAGTGCCAACAAAGTTTCACTATTTGCTTCGATAGCATCTTTACTTAAATTGTGTAATGAACCAAAATAATCTAAATTTTCTTTAACAGTCAATTCTTCATAGTATGATGGAACTTGTGATGCAAAACCATATACGTTTTTCACAGTATTAGTTTTATCAAAAACAGATCTATAAATTGAATTTTTTTTATATGAAAGTAAATGATTTAATCTGAACTGAACATCTCCTGAATCAGGTCTTAGAAAACCAATTAAAACATTAAGAAAAGTAGTTTTTCCACTACCACTCGCTCCAATAATTCCTATGATTTCATCCGGCATTATTTCCAAATCAATATTTTCAAAAACTGTGAAGCCTGAAAAAGACTTAGTGATATTTTGTACTTTAAATATTGGTTCAGACATGATATCAAAATATTAACATTTATTATTTATAAATATGTCTATTTATTTTATGATTTTTTTAGTCTTTTTTCTTTAAGAGAATAGGTATAAAATTTACCAACATAACTTCTGAAAACCTCATATAAATACATAAAACAAAAAAATCAAAATCAAAATATGTTTTTGAAAGTAAAATATTTGAGTTAATTCTTTTTAGTAATCACTCACCAAAGATAAAATGTAACATAATGTACTATTTGTTTTTTAATTCAAACTTAAATATGTATTAAACTAAATGAAATTTAATTAAATTTACTTTACTTTTTTCAACTATTACTTTAATTGATATAATCTTGGTGAATTTTTTAAGATTTTCTCTCAATCCAAAAAAATAACTCTTTTAAACTCAAAGAGATTTCTATTTTATGTAGGATTACTAGGTAGTTTAGGGAAATTCCTTAGGAAAGTCTGCCCATCAGCACTATGTGCAAAGTTCACTTGAAGAAATTCAAGAACCAGAATATGGTTGGTAAGCCGTACAGAAACGAGACCCCTTTCGGAAAATGGAATGATTCAGCGAAGTAATTGGTGACAATTACGAGTTAACCTGATGACGACTCTGAAAGAATGGATGAAATGTGCGTCCCTGACAGATGCAAGTTTTGAACGCTTAGTCAAATACTGCCTAACGATATCGTAGGGGCCCAGTGGTCTTTATTTGGTCGTTACAGAAGGTGGCTTATTGTAATTCTACACTTCTTTTTCTAAGAAATGTTTATAAATGACATATTCATTCTGAATATTACAATGGCTCAAGAAAAAATAAACATGCCTTCTAGCGGAGCAGGTATAACTCAATATTATAATGAGACTAAATCAAACATATCTGTTTCACCCCAAGTAGTTCTAGGTATCACTATTACAATAATTATTTTAGTAATAATATTAAATTCAATATAATTAGGTGATTTTAAATGATTCCAGGTATGAATATGAACTCTCGACAAATGAAGCAAGCAATGAAAAAAATGGGTATTTCTCAAGATCAAATAGATGCTCAAAAAGTCATAATTAGGCTTTCCGATAGAGATTTAATTATTGACAATCCTGAAGTATCTAAAGTTAATATGATGGGACAAGAAACTTTCCAAGTTGTTGGTGAAGTTAGAGAAGAAGTTTTAGATACTGCTCCAACAATTGATGAAGAGGATATTCAAACAGTTATATCTCAAACAAGTGTAACAAAAGAACAAGCTATTGAAGCAATAAACGATGCAAAAGGCGATTTGGCTCAAGCAATTTTGAGTTTGAAAAAAGAAGAGGAATAAATCCGAAATGAATAATTCCAATTCAAATTATATTAAAGCACAAAAACAAATAAAAGAAGCAGAATTTCTATTGAATGATGCATATAATCAAACTAAAGATCAAAAAATATTTTTGAGTGTGTTGTTGAAGCTTTTTGATTCAATTCAATCTGCTATTGATTTTCATTTAAGCGATAAACTTGCTTCAAAAGATTCATTTTCATTTAAATTGAATTTATTGGCTAAAAATCTTAAAAATAATAATTTAAGTTTAGAAGATTTAGAATTCATAGAATTACTAAGAAAATTAATAGATTATCATAAAAATAGCCCTGTTGAGTTCGCAAGAAGGGAAAAGTTTATAATTGCGGAAGAAGATTATTCTTTGCACACCTTAAATCAGAACAATTTATCTGATTATTTGGTGTCTAGTAAAAAAATTGTTGCTCAACTTTTAATGAAATAGGTGAAACAAATGTTAGAACTAATTGAAGATGCCGGTGATGAAATGAAACGGGCAGAACACTCCATTTATGTTAGTTTGAAATATACAAGAACTATTGATGTTTTGTTTAATTGTTTAAACAGAATGATTGATGCTTATTCTCTATTAGTTGATGCTTTAATAAATTACGCTAAAGAAACTATGAATCTTCAAGAAGATCCAAAAACACCTTTAGCTAAAGGAACAATTGTAAAAAAACTTTATGGTCAACAAGAAATTCAAGATAATATTGATTTATATTTTCTTTTAAGAAAAATATCTCGATCCCCCTTTCAATCAGAACAAGAATATAGACGAAATGTAGCAATAACAACAACAATTGAAGGTCGAGAAGAAATAGTTAACATTGATATAATTACACAATATTTCGAATTTGAAAGAGAATTCTTTAAATTTGTCGTTGATATGTTGGGCGAGTATGCTAAGAAAAAATACGCTGACGAAATGGACTCTGGTTGGGAAGTTTAAAAATGTATTTGTTTCAAATTTCTGGAGAGTTGCCAGATCTTGCAAAAGCAGAAATTAAAAATCTTTTAAAAGTTAACATTTCTCAGTTTGAAAATAATTTTTTATGTGTTGATCAAAAATTGAATAAAAACCTTTTTGAAAGATTAGCGTACACAAAAAAAATATATTTTCTTTTAGATGAAAAAAAAGATATATCTTTAATTGATTTTAAATCTCATATAAAAAAATCATATAAATTAGATGTAAAAAATAATTCTGAAAATATTTATGATTATATTTTTAAAAAATTAGATAAACCTGAAGTCGAAATTAACAATCCCGAACATAAATATTTAATTTATTTTCATGATAATAATGTTTTTCTTTTTAAAGAAATATTTGAAAACAAAGATTCTCCTTCCAGTAGACGTGCACACTTAAGAGAAGAGTTGCATCCAACTAGTTTACATCCAAAACAAGCACGCGCAATGATAAATTTAGTTGCTCAGAAAGAATTCATGGATCCTTTTTGTGGTACAGGAGGCATTCTTATTGAAGGAGCTTTGATGAATTTAAAAGTAATTGGTAAAGATATATCTCAAATAATGATAAATCGTTCTAAAATAAATTTAGGAAATTTAATTTCAAAAGTAAATTTAGAAGTTAAAGATGCATTAGATTTAAATCAAAAAATTGAGTGTATAGTAACAGATTTTCCATTTGGTAAAAATTCATTTAAATCTGAAGACATTAAATCTCTTTTTCAAAAATTTATGGTTGTTGCGCAAAAAATAACTTCTAATTTAGTTGTTGGTCATTTGGATAATTTAGATGTTTTCTCAGCTATTAAAACTACTTCTTGGAAAATTGATCAATCTTTTGAAATATATGTTCATAAAAGTATGAAAAGAAAAATAACTAAATTTATTCAAAATTAGTAATTAATGTTTTACAAATTTCCATTGCTTGTTTTATTGAATCTTTATCAGGATCTTCTAAAGCCCTATTTAGTATTTCAATTGCAGATTTAAGATTCCTATTTTCATATTTATTTAGAAATTCCTTCAAAGCTAAAACTAAATTTAAAAATTCTTCATCATTCGAAACAACATCAAATTTGTAACTTTTTTCTTCAATGGGATTTAGTAATGGATCTTTTTGAGATTCTATTTTCTCCTCTTCAAAATTTACTTCCTTTTGAGCTATTTCTTCACCCATTTTAAAAGAAATACAATTAATTTTATTATCGTTAACTGAAAATCTAGCCACAACTTCATTTTTTTTAGTTTTTCTCAATATTGTTTTTGTTAATCTACAAACTTCAAGTATTGTTTGATCAGGTAAATTCTGAGAAGAACTTTCTTTAGTTAATTCAGTTAATTCGTATTTGTTTTCCTCGAAATCAAAAACAACTACATTTTTTTGAGTAACTATTTTTTGACTTTCTATTTTTAAAAATTCTAATGCGACTTTGAATTCATCCTTTTGTACCTTGTTGTTGTCATCTGGAAAACCATGATATGTTTTCACATACAAGAAATTATCGGACACACTACAAGAAACATCAACAATGGTTTTAGTTGTCGGAACTCTAGAAACTATTACTGCAACTTTAGGATCTTCACCCATTAGAGTTCCAGGAGTAAATGTACTCAAGTAAACTTTCTTTATTGTCTCAATGAATTGTTTAAATGTCTCTTTAGTAGTATATGTTTCAGGCGTTGAATTTGAGCTTTCATCAAAATTTACACTTCTAGTTAAATTCATCAACCCTTTAACACCATCTTTTGCAGAAAGATTGCTCAATTTTTCTGTATCTAAACTAACTAATTCAAATACTTCGCTCAAAGATTCCACAACATATTCAGGAAATTGTGCATTTCTAATCGCCACAGACAATCTCTCAAAACTCTTTATTTTATCTTCTATTTTCTCAGCATTTCTAAACCATTCTAATTCAGGACCTAGTTGATTGTATTTAACAAATTCGTCAAATGCTTCAAACGTTATAACCATGCTAAAAGGTATATTTACATCTTCTTCTGTAATTGAAAACCATTTTGCTCTTTTGCCTACTTCGTCTTCTTCATATTGAAGGCAGTTTTTTAAAGGAATTGAGAAACTCATGATTTTTTGTTACGCTTTTTCATTTATAATATTTCCGAATATTTTGCTCAAAAATGCACTTTTTCTAAAAAAGTTTAAAAAGGAGTACTTTTTAAATAACCTTATGCTAAAAAAGAAGGCAAATTTAGGTGGACACACAGTTAAGACTCTTTCTGACGAAGAAATTAAGAATATTCAAATAGAAAAGTCTCTTCATGACGCTTCTATTACTCAATTAGAAAAAAGTATTAAAAAAGAAGGTTTTTACAAAAATTTATCTGATGACCATATAGAAAAAGAATTTGAAAAAAATGTTGGAAAACAAAAAACACACCAGCAAAATTTGGCTAAATTATTTTCCAGAAAAGAAACACTAGATAGGGTTGGTTATGGTTTCTCTTCTAATCAATATATAATGATTTTCTTATTTTTAACAGGTGCACCCATATTTTTGGTGGGTTTATTAAATGCTTTACGGGACGTATTCACAATACTAATCTCTTCTTTTGTTCATCAATACATCGAGTTTAAGAAAATAAAAAACACATTTATTTCTTCATCAGGTATAATATTTGGTTTTTCATTTTTATTGATGGCATGCGCAATAAAATTACAAATTATTTGGCTATTTTCAGTAGCATTTTTACTAGGAAGTATAAGTGTTGTAGCTTATGGCGAACTTTAT
>CAYSFC010000007.1:0-31961 GCA_964430665.1 uncultured Methanosarcinales archaeon
GCACCGCCCTTGCAAGGCGGGGGCCTCGGGTTCGAATCCCGACGGGTCCACCATTTATAGAATCAACCCATAAAATTAACTTGCAGTAACATTGCACTCATTTCATAAATCATGAATAATATCAAATAATCACAAAGAATAATTTATCAAAAATCATATTCATTTAACTGTGCGACAAATCATATTTGTCGGATGGAGGGTTAAACAATCAGCAACAAGCTGATGAAATTCAAATTTCACGTTAATGATGCCCGTTCATAGGAAGACTAATTAAAAACCTAACATAATAAAACAACCTATTGAATATACAATAGGCTTCTAGTTTAAATACTTAAAATTAAAAGTAAGGTTAATAGATGGATGGCTTGGCTCGACATGTGATGAAGGACGTGGCAAGCTGCGATAAGTTTCGGCGAGGAGCATGCATCCTTTGAACCGAAAATTTCTGAATGCGACTTCGTATATAGCTCTTAATGAGCGACGAACGCGGGGAATTGAAACGTCTTAGTACCCGCAGGAAAAGAAACCAATTGGGATGCTGTTAGTAAAGGCGATTGAAAACAGCCCAGGGCAAACTGAATCCTTAATAGAAATATTACGGAGATGTGGTGTGACCATTATACGATCTTCTTTACATGATTTGAACTTACCTGGAAAGGTAGACCCTAGAGGGTGATAGTCCCGTAATTGAAGTGTAAAAAGATTTAGATGAGTTCAAGAGTAGCGTATATTGGATTTTATGCGTGAATATGGGAGACAGCAACTTCCAACCCTAAATATAAATCGAGACCGATAGAGTATAGTACCGTGAGGGAATGCTGAAAAGGACTCTTAACAGAGAGTTAAAAGACCTGAAATCTATTAATTATGGTGGGATGCGCATCTTCGGATGTGCGTCGTGCGTTTTGAATAACGTGCCAGGGAGTGTGTCTGAATGGCGAGGATAATCTTACAAGAGGATCCGCAGCGAAAGCGAGACCCCGCAGTTTACGAGGGGGGAGGTGTGAAAGTGCCTCAAGTCATTTGGATACGACCCGAAGCCGGTCGATCTATTCCTGAGTAAGGTGAAGCGATGGTAATACGTCGTGGAGGCCTGAAGATGTGCTACGAGCAAGTGCTATTCTAACTTGGGATTAGGGGTAAAAAGCCAATCGAGACCGGTGATAGCTGGTTCCTGCCAAAGTTGGCCGTAGTCAAGTCTCGAGCGAGATTGCTATAAAGGTAGAGACACGGATGGGGGATTTAGGGGAAGAAATTCCTCGGTTCGCTTTCCAACTCCGAATGTTATAGCGTTGTTGACCTCGGGAGACGGCGGCTCGTCGTAAGGGTGAGTCGCGAAAGGGAAACAACCCAGACTATAGTTAAGGTCCCAAAATGTTTGCTAAGTGTTAAAGGGTGAAAGTAGTCTACAATCACAGACAGCGAGGAGATTGGCTTAGAAGCAGCCATTCTTTAAAAAGTGCGTAACAGCTTACTTGTCAAGATTGTGGGCGCTGAAAATGGACGGGGCTAAGCAAACTACCGATACTATAGGCCTCAGCAATGAGTGCGGTAGGCAGGCGTGTGGCTAGAGTAGAAGCGTGTTCGCGAGGATACGTGGATCTTGCTGCAATGAAAATCCTGGTGAAAGTAGGAACAAAGCAGTGTGAGAATCACTGTCACCGAAAGGGCAAGGGTTCCTTGACAATGTAGATCAGTCAAGGGTAAGTCGATCCTAACCTATTTCATAAATTGATTTAGGGGAAAGGGAAACTGGTTAATATTCCAGTACTACTTAAGTATATGTGGCAACACAAGGTTTATTTCTGACACTTCGGACTAGATCAACATATATGTCTAGTATGTTAATGAGAATAAGTCGAGGGAGTAACGTAATGTTGAGAACTCGATTAAATTTCAGAATAGCAGGCGTTATGTCTGTTTGATTGATGTCTGGAGTCCTTGAAAAGGGAATAAACATAGATCTTGAGTATTCGTACCCAGAACCAACACAGGTGCCCCTAGGTTAGAAGCCTAAGGTGTGAAGGGAAAAATTAGTTAAGGGAATTCAGCAAATTAGCCCTGTAACTTCGGGATAAGGGGTCCCTACTTTTGTATTCGTATGAGTGCGATTGTAGGGTTTAATAACTAAAGTCGTCCGACTGTTTAACAAAAACATAACCGACTGCAAGCCAGTAATGGTGAGAATAGTCGGTGACGTCTGCCCAGTGCCAGTACCTAAAAGCTCTTTTCAAGGAGCCTAAAGGCTGGTAAACGGCGGGGGTAACTATAACTCTCTTAAGGTAGCGAAATGCCTTGCCGTTTGATTGACGGCCTGCATGAATGGCGTAACGAGATGACTACTGTCCCTAACTAATACCCTCCGAAAACTCTTTTCCGGTGCAAAAGCCGGAGAATTCCAATGGGAAGTGAAGACCCCGTGAAACTTTACTGTAGCCAGTAGCTGTGGTGTGAGATTTGTTATATAGCGTAAATGGGAGTCGTTAAAGCAGCGTCGCTAGATTCTGTGTAGACAACAATGTAACACCATTTTTCGAATTTTACACTGCTTACCACGAAATGTGGGACAACTGCTGGTGGACAGTTTGGCTGGGGTGGCACGCCGTTGAAAAGATATCAATGGCGCCCAAAGGTTGGCTCAAACGGGTCAGAAATCCGTTGTAGAGTGCAAGAGCAAAAGCCAGCCTAACTGGGATCATAATAAGATTGGTTCCAGTAACGAAAGTTAGGTCTAGCGATCCATTAGTTCTCCTTGTCTGGGGGCTAGTGTTGACCAAAAAGTTACTCCGGGGATAACAGAGTTGTCGCGCCCGAGCGCTCAAAGCGACGGCGCGGCTTGCTACATCGATGTCGGCTCTTCCTATCCTGGCTGTGCAGAAGCAGCCAAGGGTGGGGGTGTTCACCCATTAAAAGGGATCGTGAGCTGGGTTCAGAACGCTGTGAGGCAGTTTGTTTAATATCTATTGGAATTGTTTATTGTCTGAAGGGAAGGACCATTTAGTACGAAAGGAACGATGGCTCGAAGCCACTGGTGGATCCATTATCTGGCAAGGTATGTGGAGCAGCTACGCTTTAAGAGGTAAGTGCTGAAAGCATCTAAGCACGAAACTCTCCTTGAAAAGAGACATAGAGTACCTGTAAAAGACAGGTTTGATAGGACTGGGATGTAAGTATCGAGGCAACGAGATATTAAGTCCGCAGTTACTAATAGCTCGTATCTTAATTTTTAGCTAGAAACTTTTATTACGTTAATTTTATTTAGTCTTCCTGTGAACGGGTTTTCATCTTTTTTCTCGTATTTTTTACGAATTATTTTTGTCACATTATAAATTAGAGTTATCTTTATTATTTTTCATGGCAAGAAAATTTGAAAATTTGAAAATATATAATTTAAGTTATAGTTTTGTTTTAGAAGTTTACAAACTATTAAACATATTGCCTGATTTTGAATTAAGAAACATATTTTCTCAATTACAAAGAGCTTCTACAAGCATTGTTTTAAATATTGTAGAAGGTGCATCAAATAAGTCTAATAAGGTTTTTCTTAATCATCTGCAATATAGTTATGGAAGTTGTAAAGAAGTTAAAGTACTTATAATGCTTGCACATGACTTAAATTATGTTGAAGATTCTTTTTGCAACAATCTTCTTGATTCTTTAGATTATTTAACTGGTTCAATTTATAGATTTATGTCTTCAGTACAAAAAGAAATAAACTATGGAAAGAAAAATTATGTTTTAAATGTTTCTGAGTGCTCTTAAATTTTCTTCTATCTTTTCAATCATTTCATCAGATCCTGAGTACTCAATAAATTTATCACTAATATGTCTTAGAGAATTTGTGACTTTACTTCCTTTTTTATATAAACAAATTATAGGTTTACCGTACACTTCTGCCCAACCCAATTCGATTCCCAGACCTATTGATGGTCTGGAAACTTCAGCAACAATAACATCACATTCTTCCTTTATTATATTCTTAGAATTTATTTGTTCATCTTCTTCGTCTTTTTCATGAGGTAAAATAAATTTATACGACTTTAGCAATTCACTATTTTTTAAAGGTTCGTAAATTTCTTCTTTATAATTTAATGTTCTTGAATGGATTAAATATATTTTTTTCATATATTTATATTGTACTCTCCTTTTATAAAATTTTTGTCGGTTAAAATAAGTACTTTTTTAAATTTGCCTAAGATTCTTATTCTTATGATATGTTTGGGTATTGAATCAACTGCACATACATTTGGAATAAGTATTGTAGATAATGTTAACAATAATTGTAATGTTTTATCTAATGTTAAAAAATTATTCACGACAGAAGAAGGAGGATTTATTCCTGCAGAAGTGTCAGATCATCATCATGATTTTTTTGATGTTCTTTTAGACCAAGCTTTAGACGAAGCGAAACTTTCTTTGAAAGACATAGATTTAATTTCATTTTCTCAAAGTCCAGGTATGGGACACTCATTAAGAATAGGTGCGGTTGTTGCAAGAAGTCTATCTTTGTTATTAGATATTCCTTTGATCGGAGTGAATCATTGTATTGCGCACTTAGAAATTGGTAGAAAATTAGCAAAATCTGATGGAGATGATTTTGTTGTTTGTGAAGACCCTGTTTTTCTTTATGCTAGTGGAGCAAACACACAAATAATTGCATACGAAGGAAAAAAATACAGAATTTTTGGAGAAACTTTAGATAATGGTATTGGAAATTTTTTAGATGGTTTTGCAAGACATATTGGTTTAGGATTTCCAGGAGGACCAAAGATTCAAAAACTCGCTGAAAAAAGTTCTAATTTTATTTATCTTCCTTACACAGTTAAAGGTATGGATTTGAATTTTGGTGGATTACAAACAAAATTAAAACAACTTTGGAATTCAAAAAACTATTCAAAAGAAGATTTATGTTTTTCAGCTCAAGAAACTGCATTTGCAATGTTGTTAGAAGTAAGCGAAAGAGCTCTTGCACATACAGGAAAAAAAGAATTGTTGCTTGGAGGAGGAGTTGCTTGTAACACTCGTTTACAAGAAATGGCTAAACAAATGTGTAAAGACCGAGGTGCAAAATGTTTTATATTACCCAATGAATACAATGTTGATAACGCGGCAATGATTGCTTGGACAGGGCTGTTAGAGTATTCAACGGTCAGCGGTCAGCGGTCAGATTCAGAAAAAATAGAAAGTAGAACACATGATTTTGATATTTCAAATTCTGAAATTTATCCTTATTTACGAACAGATGATATTGATATAACTTGGAGAAAAGATTAAGAGGTAAAAATGACATTATATTTGATTGGTTTAGGACTAAATGATGAAAAAGATATAACTCTTAGAGGTTTAGAGATTGTAAAAAATTGTGACGAAATTTATTTGGAACACTATACTTCAATACTTTCAATTCCAAAAGAAGAATTAGAAAATTTTTATGGCAAAAAAATAATTGTCGCCGATAGAAATCTTGTTGAACTTCAAGCTGAAGAAAAATTAATTCTACCTGCAAAAGAAAAAAACATCGCTTTACTTGTAGTAGGAGATATATTTGGAGCAACAACACATACAGACCTACAGTTAAGAGCTAAACAATTAAATGTAGATTTGGTTCCAGTATTTAACGCATCAATAATGAATGCAATAGGTTATGTTGGTTTAGAATTATATAAATATGGAAAAACAACAAGCATAGTATTTCCTCAAAAAAATTGGTTACCTCAAACACCTTATGACGTTATAAAAAATAATTTAAGTTTAGGATTGCACACGCTTTGTTTATTAGATATAAAAGTTGCAGAGCCTTCTCCAGAAGATATGCGAAAAAAATTACTAAATCCTGATCATAATCCTATTTCTATTTCTCCAAAATTTATGACTGTAAATGAAGGTTTAAATTCTCTTTTAACTATTGAAAAAGAAAGAAAAGAAAAAATTATTTCTGAAGAAACTTTAATAGTTGGAATAGCAAGAATAGGACAAAAAAATTCTGTAATAAAATCTGGAAAAATAAAAGATTTAATTCAATATGATTTCGGAGCACCACTACACTCAATAATAATTCCGGGAAAATTACACGATATAGAAAAAGAAATGCTTCATTCTTGGTCAAATTAACGTAAAGTTTATAAATCTCATGAATAGAGTTAGAGTATGTTTGTACAACCATTAATAATGCCAATACTTCCAAGTTTGCTCTTAGGATTAATTGCATTTGTTGTCGGAGCAATACCTTTGGCTGTTGCTTGGGGAATAATTCCTGCACTTGCGTTTCTTACAATACCTCCAATAGTTTCTAATATAGTTTTAGTTCTTGTGGGATTTTTGATGTTATTAGACTCTTTACTTGGATTTAGTATGTCGTAAAAACTGCTATCTATGTTCAGGTTTTCAGAACGCAGTAGCATATTTCTTTATTTAATTTGGTTAAAATTTTAGAATTAGATTAAAATAAAAAATAAATTAGTTTAAATTAACTTTTTTACCCACTGCTTGTCCTGGCATTCCAGTTTCAAATAAAACTCTAATAGCTCCTGAATTACCATGGGCAGCTCTAACTTCTCCAGTAATGTCTTTTTTACCAGTGTTATAAGTAACTTTTTTACCAACAAGTTTTTGAGCTTCTTCTTTTGTGGAAAGTCCTTCAACTACTACTATCATTTGATTATCAGTTTGAGTATGTTTTCCTGATTTATAATTAACAATTGTACCATTCATGATAGTGTGAGAAGTTCTGTTTCATTTATAAATCTAATGCTTTAAATTTAGTGGAATCAGAGGTTTTTAACTCTTAAAAACAACATATTTAAAAACAAAATATTGTTCTCGAGGAACAAGGTTAAGTCATTTGACGAAATTACTCTATATTTGAGAGGATTGCAGAGTCTGGTCAAATGCGCAGGACTTAAGATCCTGTCCTTTAGTAGGTCCGAGGGTTCGAATCCCTCTCCTCTCACCATTTCTTTCATATATTTTTTGATGCAATTTTTACATTTAAGGATTCGAACGTGCTAGTCACTAACGTTCCTGCACACCGTTCGCTTCGCTCAGTTGTGCTAGTCACTAACGTTCCTGCACACCGTTCGCTTCGCTCAGGTGAATCTCTCTCATCTTACTATTTCTTTCTAATAACATGATTAAGAATTAAAAATTTAACAAGTTTTTCAGTTAAGCAAAACTGCATTCTGTATTTTTGAACGCAGCTTGCAGAGTTTGTTGTCTCACCAACTCTTTTTCCCCGAAAATAAAAATTGTTTTTATTCTAGAGTATAATTCGCTGTTTCAATCGTCAAGTTCGATTTTTCCTTCCATCATACGTTGAACTCTAGCACTTATAGGAATACTTTGAGATATTGTTTCTTCTCTTGTTTTGATTGGTGCTGAATCTAAAACTCTTTGAACAAGAATTTTATAATCTTGAGCACCTCGAGATTTTGGATCATAAGCAAAAATAGATTTTCCTGTCGCTGGGGCTTCTGCAATTTTAGCATTTATTCTTATAGGGTGAGTAACTAAAGAACCATAATCTGTTATTAATTTAGATAACATTTTTTTATTACTTCTATTTCTGACATCATGCATAGTTGGAACAATATGTGTTATGTTTAATTGATGTTTGAAATAACTATTAACTTCTTTTATTGCATCAATCATATATTTCATTCCAGTCAAAGCTAAGTAATTTGTAGAAACAGGAATTATTGCTTCGCTTGAAAACAACATCGCATTTTGATTTAAAATTCCTAAAGAAGGTGCACAATCAATAATAATGTAATCATATCCACCAATATTTTTCATTTGATTTGTAAGAGTTCTTTGTCCATCTTTTCTTTTAGATAAAAATACTTCTGCTTTAGTTAAATTTTCTGTGCTATGAATTAGATCCAAATTTGTACCTAAAGGAGTTATGCAATCAACAAAAGAACATTCATCCATCAAAAAATGATATAAGCTTTTTTCTTTAGCGCTAGTCAAAGAATGAGCTACACTTCCTTGAGGATCCATATCAATTAAAAGAACTTTATTACCTTGTCTTGAAAGACCTGCAGCAATACTCACAGCAGTAGTTGTTTTACCAACACCACCCTTTTGATTTATTACACAAATTTTACGTACACTACACATTTATACACACCCGTCTCACCGAATGATTACATTTTATCGCTATCAAAAACATAAAGTTGTATACAGAAACGTATACTGATATATAAATATTTCGTTATATTTATTAATTTTCAAGTAGTACTTAGTACACTGGTCAACCAGTAAGTAGTTTTTTAAATAGTGTGAATTTACGTTGAATTAATATGAAAAGAATGCAATCACCCTCATCAATAAACACATATTTTCAATGTCCCCGAAAATATTATTTCATTTACAATTTAAAAATGCCAACTTCTCCTTCAATACATTTAGTTAGAGGTTCGGTTGCACACTCAGTATTAGAGAACTTATTTGAAATTGTTCCAGAAGTATTTACAGATAATTTTCAAACAGAAATGCAAGTTGTTGTCTTAGAATTATTTAAAAAATATTGGAATGAAAGTTCTCAAGATTTAGCAAAAGTTGGTTTATTGCCAGAAGAACTAAATAAATATTATCAAGAAACTCAATTAATGTTATTAAATTGGTTAAAAGGATTTATTTACAAAATAGATAAATTAATTGTTTCAGGTATGAGTTTTATCGATGCATGGAAAAAATTAAAACCAGAAACTGAAATTGAATACAGATCAGAAGAATTATTTGTTCGTGGTTATATTGATGCAATTGAAAAACATGATGGTGAAAAAGAAGGAATTCGTTTAATGGATTACAAAACTTCTAAAAGGCCTCACATTACAAAAGAATACAGATTGCAATTAGGAATTTATGCTTTAATGTACGAATTAAAACATGGTATTCGTCCAGACAAAGTTGGAATTTATTTCTTGAAAGAAAATGAACAAGTTTTAGACGTTGATGATGATTTAATTCAAAATGCTAAATTTATGATAGAACAAATTCACATGTCAACAGACGGTGTTGATGATTTAGAAAGTTATCCTAAGAATGAAACTCCTTTATGTAAATGGTCTTCAGGTCAGTGCGATTTTTACGATTATTGTTTCCGTGGAAAAGAAATACCTAAAAAACCACTTAGATAAATATTTAAAATAAAAATATAAGAAATAAATTGGTTCAACAAATTCTGAACCTGTTCACTCGAAAAATACTTGCAGTTTATTTCTTTCCTGCTCTTTGAAAAATAAGAAGATCTTCAGTAGTTAATTTCTTTCCTGTTTTCATTTTTTCATTAACTTCTTTAGCTTTTTCTTTTATTGCTTTAGCTTCTTCTTCTTTTTTATCTTCTTCAATTTTAACGTTGGCTTCTTCAAGAGTGGATTTAATTTCATCTGCTTCTTTAACTAAATCTTTTAATTGATTATTTTTTTCAGTAAATTGATCTTTAAATTCTTTAAATTTCTTAAAAGCTTCTTCTTCTTTTTCTTTGATTTCATCAATTTCTTTAGATTGGTCAATAACATTTTCATGTTTATCTTGTGATTCTGTTGCGAATGATTTTATTTTTTTATGAAGTTTATTTGATTCTTTTCTAATTAAATTAACTTCCTTGGAAATATCTTTAACTTTTTCCCATTCTTCTTTAACTTCATTAAATCCTGAATATTGTTTTTTTAGAGCTTTAATTTCTTTGTTTAGTTTTTGTTCTTTATCAAAACTCATAACATTTGTTTGTAAGGCATACTCCATCTTCTCAATTTTTCTTTTGATTTCTTGTGGATTACCTTCAATTTTTAGTTTAGAAATTTTAGAATCATATTTTTCTTTTAATTCAGCATGAATTTTTCTTTTATCATTAAGTTCTTTGTTCAGTCTATCTCTTTCTTTTTTCATATCTTGAACTTCGTTAGTTATTTCATTACGTTCGGTTTTAGAGCCTTTGACTTTACTTATTTTTTCACTAATTTCTTTGTTTAACTTTGATTTTTTTGAATACCAAGATTCTTTCATACGGTTTAATTTGTTGAGTTCTTTTTTTATTGCACTCATTTGTACTTTTAACTCTTTTAATCTGTTCATTTGTTCTTTGATTTGTCCTTCTTCCATTGATCTCAACACCTACCGTTTTTTAAAATACTAAACGCAAAATTTGCGTTTGTATATTTTCATTTTCAAAATATAAATAAGTGGAAGCTAAAGCTTCCAATAAAAAGAAAATATTTATCCGAAAAGTGCGCCTAGTCCAGCTGCTGCTGCACCATCATCTTTCTTTTCTTCTTTCTTTTCTTCTTTTTTCTCTGCTGCCGGAGCTTCTGCTGGAGCTGCACTAGCTGCTGGAGCTGCACTGATTGCTGCCTTTGCTATTGCTTCTTCAATATCTACACCATCTAAAGCTGCAACTAGAGCTTTAATTCTACTATCGTCAACTGAAACGCCTGCTGCTTCTAAAACTTTTTTAACAGCTGCTTCTTCTATTTTTTGTCCTGCTTTATGTAAAAGCATTGCCGCATAAATGTATTCCATTTTTTTGCCTCATATTTTTATTTTATATAAATTTAATGTTAAGATTTACTTAACCAAATAGTGCTCCAAGTCCTGCTGAAGGATCAGGTGCATTATCATTGTCTTTTTTCTCATCTTTAGTTTCTTCCTTTGCTTCAGCCGGAGCTTCAGCAGAAGTAGATGCTACTGCGGTAGCAATTCCTTTTAACTCATCTGAAAGAGCTTCATCTGGTAAAAGTTTTACTACAGCTATCATCTGACCTTGAGCTTTACATAAAGTGTCTCCAACAGTAATATCTGTTAAGATATCTTCATTGATTGCTAAATTTCTAGCTTCACTAAATGCATTTTGCACAAGTACAGTAATTGTGTCTGAGCAAACATAAGCAGAATTAACTGCCAAATTAAATGCTTGTTGAGCACAACTAGTAATATCCATAATATATTTGTCTTCATCTATATCTAATACAGATTTAGTTAAGATTTCTCCATCTTCATAAATTGCTGTAAGATCTAAACCAATTTCCATAGGTTCAATTCCAAGTCTTGTTAAAATTCCTGCGAGAGCAGAACTTACAACATCTCCTTCACTTGCAACTTTTGAATCTGCTTTAATTGCAACTTTTCCTCCTTCAACTCCGCTTTTAATACCTAGTGCTCCAAGTTCTCCTATGACTGGACCTGGTGCGAAAGAAGTTGGACCTGCAGGAACAATAATATCTTTAGGAGCTGTTTGACCACCTTTAATTACAGCAGGAGTTTTATTCTTTTTCAAAGTTTTAAAAAGTTTGAATGGACTTTCTTCTGTAAATATTAATGCAGGCATACCTTTTAAATGAGGTATTAATTTATCCATACCTTCTTTTTTAGAATTATTTAGTGCAACTGTAAGTAATCTTCGTTTACTCATTTTTATAAGTACGGATCCTCTAAGTTGTTCTCTCATTTTAAGCATAGTTTTTGCAGGTAAGTTTTCCATATTTACTGCGCCAACATACTTATATTTGTCAACAAGTTCTGTGAACTCTTTAACTGTGTCTTTCTTTTTTTGCGATACGTGAACCATTTTCTTTCTTTTTTATTTATAGTAAACTCAAAGTTTTTCGGGTTTACTCATTGTAAGTTTCAAAAGCGCATTCTTAACGTTGTGTTTTTCTTTTGGTAAGTGATGTACGATTTGATCATACAAATACATAACGTTTTCCGCAATATCTTCTGGTGCGCTTTCAATTGTTCCAACTTTTACATTAAATATTGGAAGTTTTTTAGCACTTAATTTTACAGTAATTTGTAGTTTATCATAAATTGGTTGTAATGATGCTTTTGAAGGAAATACACAACCTGCTTTAGGGTTAGGCATTTTACCTCTAGGACCAAATACTCTACCAAGAGCTCCTGCAATCTTTCCCATAATATTTGCTTGAGCCATAAAAAAATCATATTCTTCAGCCAATTTTTTTGCTGATTTTTTATCTTTTTGATATTTTTCTAAATCTTCTACAAGAATAACTTTATCACATACTTTTTTTGCTTCTTCTTCCATATCGTGTGCGACAATTGCACAAATTTTATTTTTTGTTTTTAATAATTTAGGAAGTTCTGCGAAAAATTCAACTTGTTCTTCAGGTTTTTTAAGATTAATATCTTTAAGATTAACAATTAAATCTACTGCTTGTGGAAATTTTCTTTCTTTTGAATTCTTTTTCAAGTCTTCAAATGCTTTCATTATTGATTTTTTATCCATTTTATTTATTCCTCCTACCGAAGTAGTTTTGGCCAGATATCAATTAAACTCACATATAACATAGAAGTAAATTAGTTAAAGTAACTACCTTCCATATCAATTGAGCTTTTTGCCACGAAATCAATCTTGTTGACCCGTGCGATATGTTAACGCCAATGGTTAGATTTTAGGGAAATTTTCTTCATTTATAAATCTAATGGTTAAATTTAGGACTACTTTTTTAAATAAATGTTTATTTATTTGGGTATGAAACTAACTCTTGTAAGACATGGTGAAACATGGCATAATAAAAACCACATTTGTCAAGGACAATTTAATTCTCAATTAACTCCTTTAGGTATAAATCAATCTAAAATGGTTGCTGAAAGGTTAAAGAACCAAGATTTTGATGTTATAATAAGTAGCGATTTAGATAGAGCTGCAAATACGGCTAGAGAAATTGCTAAATATCATGATTGTGAATTGATTTTAGATTGTAGATTAAGAGAACAGGCAAAAGGTAGTTTTGAGAACAAACCTTCAATGGATCGAAAAGCTTACCTTGAAGGAAAAAATATTCCTTATAGTGATTTTGCTTATGAAGGTGGAGAATCATTAAAAGATACTTGGAAAAGAGTTTTTGAATTTTTAGAAGAAATAAAAGAAAAATATACTTATCATAAAGTTTTATTGGTTTCACATGGTGGACCTTTAAACACAATACTAACTCAATTACAAAATAAATGTGTTGATGATTTAAAAACTGGAATTAAATTGGGAAATACTTGTGTTTCTGAAATTGATATTAGAGAAGATGGTGTTGATTTTATTAAACTTAATTGCACAAAACATTTAGAGGATAAAAATGATTGAATTAGAAAGAACGTTTTTAGCAAAAGGAATTCCCTCTTGGTTAAAAAATTGCGAATATAAAGAAATGATTGACATTTACATTCCTGAAGATGAAGAACATCCGGTTGTAAGGATAAGAAAACATGGAAACAAATATGAAATGACTAAAAAAACTCCTGTTTCAGAAAATGATTCTTCACATATGATTGAACAAACTATAATTTTATCGCCAAAAGAATTTGAAGTATTATCTAAATTACCTGGAAAAAGAGTTTCTAAAAAAAGGTATTGTTATAATCATGGAGATTTAGTTGCAGAAGTAGATGTTTTCACAGAAGATTTGAAAGGTTTAATATTAATTGACTTTGAATTTCAGAAAATGGAAGATAAAGATGCTTTTGAAATTCCTGATTTTTGTTTGGTTGAAGTAACTCAAGAAAAATTTATTGCTGGTGGAATGCTTTGTGGGAAGAAATATTCTGATATTTCAGAAGAGTTAGAGAAATTTGGATATGAGAAATTAATTTTTGATTAAGTTTCTCCATTCCATTCTCTATGAAATTCATCTAAGAACAATTCCATAAACTTGTGTCTATGTTCAGCCATCTTTCTTCCAGTTTCAGTATTCATTCTGTCTTTAAGCAAAAGAAGTTTTTCATAAAAATGATTTATAGAAGTAGATTCACAATTAACAGCTTCTTTGACATACTCTTCTTTACTCATATTCATTTTAGGTTTGATTTCTGGATGATACATTAATCTATTTTTAGATCCGCCATAATTAAATGTTCTAGCTAAACCTATGGCGCCAATTCCATCTAACCTATCTGCATCTTGAATTACATCAAGTTCAGGAGATTTAAATTTCTGTTCATAATTTCCTCCTTTAAAAGAAATATTCAAAATAATATTTTCAACATGTTTTATTACATCTTCTTCAACATCAATTGACGATAAAAAATTTCTTGCCATTTTAGGAGCTACACTTTCATCTCCATTATGAAATTTAGAATCAGCAATATCGTGTAACAAAGATCCAAGTTCAACTATGAATAAATCTACACTTTCTTCCTTTGCAATATGTTTAGCTAGATTCCAAACTCTATACATATGCCACCAATCGTGACCGCTTTCTGAATGAGATAAAGTTTTCTTTACAAATTCAATAGTTTTTTGAATTATTTCTTCATTATTCATTTTTATTTTTTGCAGCTTTAATCAATCCATCAAATAAAGGAGCTGGTTTATCCAAAGAACTTTTCAATTCAGGATGTGCTTGAGTAGCAACAAAGTAAGGATGATTTTGAAGTTCAATAAATTCTGCTAATCTTCCATCGGGACTTAATCCGCTCAGCAGTAAGCTGTGAGCAGTCAACTGTTCATGATAGTCAGGATTAACTTCATATCTATGTCTATGTCTTTCAGAAACTTTTTCTTGACCATATAATTGGAATATTTTTGTTCCTTCTTTCAATATAGCATCATATGCTCCAAGACGTAAAGTTCCACCTAAATTTTTAAGATTTTTTTTATCAGGAAGAATATCTATTACAGGATATTTAGTTTCAGGATCAACTTCGGTTGAATTTGCTCCTTCTAAACCACAAACATTTCTTGCAAATTCAGTTACAGCTAATTGCAAACCATAACAAATGCCTAAAAAAGGAATGTTATTTTCTCTACAATATTTTATAACTTCGATTTTTCCTTCAACACCACGAGAACCAAATCCCCCTGGAACAATAACTGCATCTAATTCCTTCAATGTAGCTAAATTTAAATTCTCTGTATCTACAAATTGAATCTCAGGTGCAATTTCATTATGTATACAAGAATGATTTATTGCTTCAACTACAGATGCATAAGAATCTTCTAAAGCAGTATATTTACCACAAATACCTATTTTTAAAATTTGCTTAGTTCCATGATCCAATACATCTATCCAATTTTGACAAGCTGGTTTGGAAAGCATATTTAATTTTTTAGTTATTATTTCTAAAGTGTTTTGTTTTGCAAAAACTTGAGGTATTTTATAAACTGAATCAACATCAGGAGCACTTATAACAGATTCACAATCTACATTTGAAAATAAGGCAATTTTTTTTCTTATTTTGTCTTTCAACATCTCTTTACATCTACCCAAAATAATGTCTGGGAAAATACCTCTTTCCATAAGTAATTTCATTGATTGTTGTGTTGGTTTAGACTTTTGCTCATCAACACCACCAGGAATTGGAACATATGTTAAGTGAACAAATAAAACATTATTCCCTTTTTTTTGTTTTAAACTTCTAGCAGCTTCAAGATACAATTCATTTTCCATATCTCCAACAGTGCCACCAATTTCAACTAAAACGATATCTGCATCTTGTTTTTCTCCAATTTCTTCCCACCATTTTTGAATATGTTTTGAAACATGTGGTATTAATTGAACTGTTTGTCCTAAAAATTTGCCTTCTCTTTCCAATTCATGAATTTCTGCAAAAACTTTCCCCATAGTTAAATTTTGTCTACCTGTACAAGTAGTATTTAGAAATCTCTCATAATGACCGAAATCCATATCAACTTCAGTTCCATCATCAAGAACAAAAACTTCTCCATGTTCTATAGGATTCATTGTTCCAGGATCAACATTAAGATACCCATCACATTTGATTGGAACGACTTTGTAGTTGCAAGATAAAAGATGACCTATACTTGCCGCCGCGATTCCTTTTCCTAAACCAGAAAGCACACCACCTGTTACTATTATATATTTTCTTTCCATATGGTATATTAAGTTAAATTAAGTTATTTTTAAATATTGTCATTACAAATAATAGTTTTGTTTTTAAATAAAATTTCTATTTAAATATACAATTAGAAAACTATTTAAACAAGTGATAAAAAAATTATTTATGTGTGGGGTTTTTCAATATGGGAACTAATGGAGATGATTTTGATGAAGTGTATTCTGACGATGGTCGACAATCCTTAATGGATAGCGATAGTATGAGTGCAGAGGAAGATGCTTTCATGCAAGGTTATGATGAAATACCTGAATCTTCTGATGAAGATGCTGAAGACAAGTTTTATGAAGAGGCTTTCAAAAGAAAATCTAGACGATCTAAACGAAAAGCAGATTCGTTTGATGAAGAAGAACTAGAAGCAGATGCTTTACTTCGATAAATAATTTTGAGTTTTTTTCAATGATTTAATTCTTTTAAATTACATCTCTTGTTCTTCAAATTCATTGTAATAAATTTCTTGTTTTTCCAGCAATCATCCATTCTTCATCTGTAGGAATTACCAAAACTTTAATTTTAGAAGAATCTTTTGTAATTGTTATTGAATTCGATTTATTTTTATCTACATCAACCTCTATATTAAGACCTTTAAGATTAGAAAGTATTTTTTCTCGCATAAACCACTCATTCTCTCCAATTCCTGCAGTGAATGTAATTGCATCAACTCTTGGAAGAATTCCAACATAAGATGAAATATATAGTGCTGCTCTATAAGCAAACATATCTAAAGCTAATTCGTATTGCTTATTTCCTGCAAAAGTTCCTTCTCTTAAAACTCTAAAATCTGATTCACCAGCAATTCCTTTCAAACCACTATTTTTATTTAACATATTAAAAATTTCTTTTAAATTAGTTTTTTCTTTTGCAGCTATGAATGGAATTATTCCTAAATCAAGATCTCCACATCTAGTACCCATAATTAAACCAGATATTGGTGTAAAACCCATAGAAGTATCGATAGATTTACCTTCTTCAATAGCAGTTATACTTGCACCATTTCCTAAATGACAACTAACAATATTTACAGAATCTTTTTCTAAAATTCTTTTCGTTTGTAAAGAAATATATTCATGAGATGGACCATGAAAACCATATTTTCTAACTTTGTGTTCTTCATAGTATTTCATAGGTATTCCATACAAGAAAGCTTTTCTAGGTATTGTTTGATGAAATGCCGTATCAAAAACTGCAACATGTTTTAAATTAGGCATAACTTTTTGACATGCCTTAATTCCAATAAGATTGGCAGGATTATGTAATGGTGCTAAATCAGACATCTCTTCAATTTTTTGAACAACTTCATCAGTTATTATAACTGAGGAATTATATTTTTCTCCACCATGAACAACTCTATGACCAACAGCATCTATTTGAAATTCTTTTGTTAATTCTAAAACTCTTCTAATTCCATCTTCATGATTCTTAATCTCTTCTTTAATTTCTTCTTTATTTATTTTTATAAAAGAATTTGGAGAACCTATTTCATCAACACGACCTCCAATAAGAGTTTCATTTGTTTCAACATTTAATAATTTGAATTTTATTGACGAACTTCCACAATTAATAACTAATACATTCATACTAAAATCACCTTTTGATTTTGTATGTGCTTAAAGTTTTCTGAACTTTAGCACAATAGTTGCTTTGCAACTTTTTGTTATGAAGATTTAGCTTCAAGAACATTTTTTTGCCTCTAAAGCAGTTATTGCAACCACGTTAACTATATCTTCAACAGAACATCCACGACTTAAATCATTTATTGGTTTTTTCAAACCTTGAATTATTGGTCCTATTGCTTCTGTTCCAGCAAATCTTTGAACTAATTTATATCCAATATTTCCACTATTTAAATCCGGAAAAATTAAAATATTTGCATCCCCCTGTATTTTACATTTAGGACATTTAAGTTTTGCAATTTCAGGAACTATTGCTGCATCGACTTGCATTTCTCCTTCAATCATTAAATCAGGTTTTTTATTCTTAGCTAAAACTACAGCTTTTTTTACTTTCTCCACTTCTTCAGATTTTCCACTTCCTTTTGTGGAAAAAGAAAGCATAGCAACTTTAGGGTTTAAATTAAAGTTCTTAGCAGATTCTGCAGTACATATTGCAATTTCAGCTAATTCTGAAGCAGTAGGATTTATTACTATTGCACAATCAGCAAATAAAAATTGTCTTTTTTCACCACACATTAAAAAGAAACTTGATGCTGTATTAATTCCTTTTTTAGTTTTTATAATTTGCAGTGCAGGTCTAAGAACATCTGCTGAATGAGAAACTGCACCAGAAACCATTCCATCTGCATCCCCTTCATTAACAAGCATAGTTCCAAGATAATTATTGTCTTGAATTTTTTGTTTGGCTTCCTCTAAAGTCATCCCTTTACGTTTTCTTATATTGTATAAATAGTGAGCATAAACATCTTTAGCAGAAAATGTTTTAGGATCAATTATTTTTGCATCTTTTATGTACAAATTTAATTTTTTTGCCTTTGCTTTTATCTTTGCTTCATCTCCAAGAAGAGTAATTCTAGCAATTTTTTTTGAAAGTATTATTTCAGTTGCTTTTAATATTCTACTATCTTCGCCTTCAGCTAAAACAATACGTTTTATATTTTTTTTAGCTTGTAATTTAATTGTATCTAGTAATTTCATTTTATAGGTGCTCCTTTTTAGAATACTTTGTATGCAGTAATTCATGAGCTTTCTTACCACCAAATTCACCAATGTGGTCTTTATAAAGTTTTAGTACTTGTTTATTTTTATGAGATTTTCTTATTTTTTTATTCTTATCTTCTTTATTTAATGCTTCAGCTCTTTTTTCAAGAACTTCATCATCTTCGTATCTTGGTTGACCTCCGCCACCAACACAACCACCATAACAAGCCATAATTTCTACAAATTGATAAGGGCAAGTGCCATCTTTAATTTTATTCATTATTTTTCTAGCTTCACCTAGAGTATGAACGACAGCAGCTTTAATTATATAATCTCCAATCTTAACTTCAAATTCTTTTAAAGTTTTCAATCCACGAATTTGTTTGTACTCAATATCTTTATTATCTTTTCCTGTTATGAAATCTGCTGCAGTTCTAAGTGCAGCTTCCATAACTCCCCCAGTTCTACCAAATATAGTTCCTGCGCCAGTACATTCACCCAAAGGATTATCAAAATCAGAATCTTTTAGATTTTTAAAATCAATATTAAACTCTTTTATTAATTTTGCAAGTTCAATAGTTGTTAAAACATAATTTGTGTCATGTTTTAATTCAGGTCTAGTAATCTCGTATTTTTTTGCAGTACAAGGCATAATATCCACAAGAACAATATCTTCAGGTTTAATTTTATTTTTTTTAGCATAATATGTTTTAACCATAGATGCAATCATTGCTTGAGGACTTTTACAAGTAGACATATGTTTAAATTCTTCAAAGAAAAATTGTTCACCAAATTTTATCCAAGCAGGACAACAAGTACTAATCAACGGAAGATTTTTATTTTCTTTTAATCTTTTTACAAATTCTGTTGCCTCTTCAATAATAGTTATATCTGCACCAACATTTGTATCAAAAACTTTCTGGAAACCTATTTCTTTTAAAGCAGTGACCATTTTCCCTGTCACAGAGTTTCCAGGTTCCATGCCGAAACATTCACCCAATGATGCTCTTATCGATGGTGCTGTTTGAGCAACCACATGTTTTCCAGAATTTAAAGCATCAATAACAATATCTAAATTACTTTTCTCCGTTAAAGCACCAGTAGGACAAACAATAACGCATTGTCCACAATTAACACAAGAACTATCCTTCATAGGAATATCGAAAGGAGTACTAACTTTAGTAGTAAATCCTCTATGTTCAAAACCAATTGCATTCACTGTTTGAATATCTCTACACATTCGTACACATCTTCCACAAAGAATACACTTACTAGTATCTCTTACAATTGAAGTACTACTAGAATCAACTTCGAAAGGTCTTTTTTCTCCCTCATAAAGTATTTCTTCAATACCGTATTCTTTAGAATATTTTTGAAGTTTACAACTTAGATTTTGAGGACAAGTTACACAACTATAATCATGATTAGCTAAAATTAAACCCAAATTAATTTTTCTATCTTTTAAAATCTGTGGAGTGTGTGTTTTTACAACCATACCATTTTGTATAGGTGTGCTACATGAAGTTACAGGTTTTGGAAATCCTTCAACTTCCACAATACACATTCGACAAGCTCCAACAATTTTTAATCTAGGATGATAACAAAGATGAGGAATTTTTATACCATATCGTTTAGCAACTTCTAATATTTTTTCTCCTTCTTTACCTTCAACGTCCTTTCCATTAATTGTAAATTTAATTTTCATTTATTAAAAACCTTTATTTTTTATCTATTGCTTTGAAAACACAAACTTCATAACATTTCCCACATTTAATACATTTACTCTGATCTATAATATGTTTCTCTTTAGGATTACCTGATATTGCTCCAACAGGACAATGTATTTTACAATTCCCGCAACCAACACACTTATCATTTATTTCATAATGAATTAAATTTTCACACACATGTGCAGGACAAGTTTTATCTCTTATATGTGCAATATATTCATCATAAAAATTTTCAATAGTCGATAAAACAGGATTTGGGGCGAATTGACCTAAACCACATAAAGCATTATTTTGTATAAATTTAGCCAATTCTTTCAACTTATCTACATCTTCTAGTTTAGCAACACCTCTTGATATTTTTATTAATATCTCAAGCATACGCTTAGTTCCTTCTCTACATGGAACACATTTACCACAACTTTCACTTTGAGTAAATGTTAAAAAATATTTTGCAATATTAACCATACAAGTATTTTCATCAGTAATTATAAATGAACCAGAACCCATAATTGTTTTTAGAGATTTTATTTCTTCATAACCTAATTTAGTGTTGAATTTATTTGGAGTTATACAACCGCCAGCAGGACCTCCTGAAAATAGTGCTTTTATTTTTGTTCCAGAAGGAGTTCCACCACCAATATCTATTAAAATTTCTTTCAAAGTAGTACCAAAAGGAACCTCAATCACACCCGTTCTTTTGATATCTCCACTCAAACAAATTATTTTTGTACCTCTTGATTTTTTAGTACCTACTTTAGAATATTTTTTAGCACCTATCTGCATTATTGTTGAAACATGTCCCCAAGTACCAACATTATTTACTATTGTGGGTTTATCGTTAACTCCTTTTTGAGCGGGGTAAGGTGGTCTTGGTTGAGGATTTCCTCTTTTACCTTCAATACTTTGAATTAAAGCAGTTTCTTCTCCACAAACATAAGCTCCTGCACCTTTCTGAATTCTTAAACTCAAATCAAAACCTTTAATTCCGAGAATATTTTTTCCTAAAAGTTTTTCTTTATTACAAATATCAATTGCAGTTTGTAATGTTTTAATTGCCAAAGGATATTCTGCTCTAGTGTATATTATTGCATCTTTAGCACCAGTTGCATATGCACCAATAAGAATACCTTCAATGATTTTGAAAGGATCACTTTCCATCAAAGTTCTATTCATAAATGCGCCAGGATCGCCCTCATCACCATTACAAATTATAACTTTTTCTTCTTTTTTTTCAGCAATAAAACTCCATTTTTTAGCAGTTGGAAATCCCGCTCCACCTCTACCTCTAAGTCCAGATATTTCTATTTCTTTTATCACTTCATTTGGTGTTAATTTAATTGCTTTCTTTAAACCACTAAATCCTTCTTTGGAAATATAATGATCTATGTTCAAAGGATTAATAACACCACAATTATTCATAACAAGCTTTTTCTGTTTTTTATAAAAAGGAAGTTCATTTAATTCGTTACAAATAAATTTTTCTTCGTAAATTTTTTTATTCTTAATTGCTTTAGCTAATTTTTGAACATCTTCTCTTTGAACTTTTCCATAAATATATTTTTTCCCATCTTGAATCACAGTTACAATCGGTTCATTATAACACATACCAATACAACCTGTTTGAATTATAGGCATAGAAATTTCTTGTTTTTGTAATTCTTCTAAAACTTCTCTTGCCCCTGCAGAAATTCCACAAGTAGCCAAACCTATTGTGATTCTGTCTCCATCCAATTCTGGTGCAATTTTCATTTTATATTCTTAATTATTTTTTGAACCTTTTCTTCAGTAAGTTCTCCATAAATTTCATCATTAATCATCATAGCAGGCGCCCTAGCACAAGCACCAATACAATTAACTATCTCTAAAGAAAATTTATCATCTTCTGTTACTTCTCCAGGTTTTATTTTTAATAAGTTTTCTAAATATGTAATTAATTTAAGAGAATGTTTAACATGACAAGCAGTCCCATTACAAATCTTAATTTGATTTTGTCCTTGATTTTTTAATTTAAATTCTGAATAAAAAGTTGCAACTCCAATCAAATCAGTCAAAGGAATATTATTTTCTGTTGAAATTTGAACAAGTTCTTCTTCAGTTATGTGATTATCATTATTTTGAGCTTCTTGAAGCAATTCTATGATGTTAGATTTTTTAATTTTTTCTTCTTCAATTTCTTTTAAGAAATCTGCTTTAAGAATTTTCAAATCTGCTTCAGAAGGTTTTTTTGTACCAACATATTTTTCATATTTAAAATATTTATTATTCTTTTGTATTCCGTGATATAAATAGTAATAATATGTATCTTTTATCTTTATATGTCTCAATTCCACCTTGAGATGTTTTTAGAATGTTTTATTTATATAGTTTTCCTATAAATTCTTTAAATCTCCATCCAGAATTATGGGATTTATAGCTTCTATTTCATTTTTACAAAATTCAGGAATTTGATTGAAAATAATTACTTTCTTATTTCTATTAAATGCCATGCCTATTTCCATTAAAGAATTTACACCAATATAGTTTGGTTGATTGTTTTTCTCATAATTCATTACTAAAATTCCATCAGATTCTTCTAAATTTTGATTGAATTGTTGCATTGCTTTAAGTTTTGCATCTGGAGGAATTGGTTCAGGTAATTCATCTTTTATAGGTAGAATTATTTTATGTCCCTTTAATTCTAAATACTCTTTTACTTTTTCATATTCATCCACAAATTTTATACTTCCAACAATTGTTAATTTCATATATTTATTTAAGTCTAATATTTTATATACTTTATCTAAATGGCTAAAAAGCTTTAATTTTAATGTTTAAAGTTCTAATTATAATTACTAGTAAGTAATAACAATATAGAAACCTTTATAAATGCAACTTAATTTTAGTTAATTATGATAATAAGTGTTATTGGAGATGTTCATGGTAATATTGATAGTTTATATACTTCAATAATCCGGTGGCAAAAAGAACATCGAAAAACAATAGATGTTATTCTTCAAGTAGGAGATTTAGGTGTTTATGATCCTTCTAAAAATCACGATATAAAATCTAAAATTCTAGAAAAAAATCCTGGAGAATTTAACTTATTAAACTTTCTTAAAGATAAAAGCTTATATGAATCTTTTTTTAGTCCAGAATTAAAAGATGATTTCTCAAAAATCGGTGCAAAACTTTTTTTTACAAGAGGAAATCACGATGACAAAGAATATTTGTCTAAATTAGAATCAAAAAATCCAGGCAGTAACATTCATCAATTAAACGAACATATTTTTTATATTTCTGACAGCAAACCTGTAGTTTTTTATTGTGAAGATGGAGAGCATTTGGCTGTAGCTTCTTTAGGCGGTATTGAAAAAAATTCTCGTCCAAATAGTTACGAAAAAGATAATTCAATTGCAATTGATGACGATGGTTTAGTTCAAGCCTCTGCATTTCAAAACAAACTAGATATTTTTTTAACTCATATGAATCCCTTATATAATCATAATTCAGGTTCAAAAGATTTATTGGATTTAGTAGATATCATTCAACCAAAATATTATTTTTTCGGACACTTAAATAAAAATCATTCTAAATTTAAATTAAAAAATACAAATGTTGTGGGTTTAAAAGAAATCAAACCTATGAAAGAAATAAATCTAGCACACTATAATCCTGTTCAAGAAGGTTCAATGTATGTTCTAGAAAAAAAGTTTGGTGAATTAAAATCAATAGATGAATCCCAAATAAAATTTGGTGAAAATTATTCACACGATTAAATAAAAACATCATCATTTATAATTAATTCTTAAATCCTTTACTCTAGGCTCTTTTGAAATGAATTCTCCTTTACAATTCTTGTGTATTGGAACACTCTTAACTCTCAAATAATCACCAACATATCCAAGTTTTTTTGGCATTTCAATACTGTTTGTTTTGAATTCCATATTTTCAAATTTATTTAAAAAATATTTTATGTTACCAAGAGTTTCTTCAACAGGAATTGATATATTGTGATCTATTTGATCTTTTGTAATTCCTGAATCAACTTCCAATCTACGAATTTGACATGTCCATAAAGAGTTATTATCTCCAATTTCGTTTAAAGACAATTGATATCCTTGAGAATATTTTAACATCATTTTTCCAAGATTGTTTAAATTGTGTTTTCCGCCTTTTTTAGTCTCATAAAGTTGTCTTATTCCATAATTTAATTCTTCTTTAGATTCTTCTAAAATTATTGCTTCTTCTAGATCTTTTTCAGTTTTAACATTTTCTAATTTTGATTCATATATGTCTGATAATTTCTCTGAAAAATTTTTAAAATAGTTAAGCATAATATCTCTGTGATGAACTTCCGAAGTATTATCCCAAAAATAACTAACATAACCTTCTAATTCGGATTCTTTATGAATTCCTTCAGAAATTTTATCGTGAAGTGAATCAACCACATCTGTACTTAGATTGTAATTTTTTTGAAAATCTCTGAAAAAAGATTTCGCATTTATAACAACAGATTTAGTTCCCATAATTGATTTTCCACTCTTCAAACTATATGGTTGTACTAATTCTTGAAAGTTTGAATCAGGGCTACTGGAACCTTTTAAAGCTGAATCTAAGATAATTGATTTCAATCTTAAAGGCTCAGTTTCAATATTTGTTGTTTTTGTTGTCATGTAATAGTAATTACACTTACAAGTATATAAATCTTTCGTTTTTTGAGTTTGTGAAAGTACAGAATTCAATGATTAGAGACTCTCTAAACGTTAGAAATTCAGAAAACTTATTGTTTTGTTTAAATTTTTTGAATCAATTATGAATATTGTGTCTGTCCAACATGAAAGAAACTCATATACATTAACACCATTTTCTGCAAACAAAGAAGTAAGATATGCTATTATTCCAGGAGTTGATTCAATTTCTTTCGGAGACTTTATGTTTATTAACACAAGATTGCTATTTTGTTTTATAATCTTGTTTTTTAATTTAATTTCAAAAAATTTTCCGAATTTCTCACCAGTTATTATTGTGTAGTTATCAGAACCTTCTAAAATATAAGAAAAACCTGATTGTTCTTTTATTTTGCTCTGAATACTTTCTATTTTATTAAAATCAAAACTTTTTTCAACAATATATACAACAATTTTATTTTTTATTTCGATTTCTGAATTAAACAACAATCTATGAATCTCTTTTTCCTTTTCAAGATCTTTTTTTAAATTTCGTTGTTTCCTTCTTGCAGCAATTAAAATAGCTTCCATAGAACTAGTCTTAGTTATTTTTAATTCTTTAGCAATATGTCTTGCTAAAGAAGAGTAATTAATTAAATTTTTTTTCAAACAATTTTTTATATTTGGATGTTCATCAATATACTCATTTGTTAATTCCGCAGTAGTTTTCATACTATTTGAAATATCTTTAAATATATAAAATTAACTAATATGTTCTAAATGAAACAAATATGTTTATTTATGTTCAATATAGGTCAATACTTATTAAAATCTATGCAGAAAAATACATTTTACTATGAAACAAAAAATAATATTGGCATATTCAGGAGGCTTAGATACTTCTGTAATATTAAAATGGTTGATTGACAAAAATTATGACGTAATTTGTTATGTTGCAGATGTAGGTCAAAATGAAAATTTCGATGAAGTTAAATCAAAAGCTTTAGCAATAGGTGCCAGCAAAGTATATGTTGAAGATTTAAAAGAAGAATTTGTTCAGAATTATATATTTCAAGCACTTAAAGCAAATACCATTTATGAAGGAAAATATTTGTTAGGAACTGCTCTAGCTCGACCATTAATTGCCAAAAAACATATAGAAATAGCAAAAAAAGAAAACACTAATTTAGTTGCACATGGTTCAACAGGAAAAGGCAACGATCAAGTTCGTTTCGAATTAGCATTCATTCAATTAATGAAAAATGTTAAAATAATTTCTCCTTGGAAAAATGAAGAATTTTTATCACAATTTAAAGGACGAAAAGATTTAATAAAATACGCTAATGAAAAAAACATACCTATAGAGTCAACATTAGAAAAACCTTATAGTATGGATGAAAATTTAATGCACACTTCATATGAGGCAGGATTGCTCGAAGACTTAAAATATTCTCCCAAAGAAAATATGTTCAAGAAAACAATATCTCCTAAAGATGCACCAGACAAAGAAACCAAAATAATTTTAGAATTTAAAAAAGGAATTCCTTTTAGTGTTTTTAATGAAAATACTTCTGAAAAAATAATTGGTTCTCTAAATTTATTTCAATATTTGAATGATTTAGCTTCTCAAAATGGAATTGGACGTACCGATTTAGTTGAAAATCGTTTTGTAGGAATAAAATCTCGTGGAGTATATGAAACTCCTGCCGGAACAATATTGTGGAAAGCACATTTAGATTTAGAAGGAATAACTCTGGACAAAGAAGTTTGTCATTTAAAAGATATGCTTATGCCAAAAATTGCAGAATTAATTTACAACGGTTTTTGGTTTAGTCCTGAATTTGAATTTTTAATGACTGCAATAAATAAAAGTCAAGAAAATATTGATGGAAAAGTATATTTAACATTGTACAAAGGGAACATAATTATTACAGGTCGTGAGTCTGAAAAATCTCTTTACAATGCCGAAATTGCAAGCATGGATGAATTTGGAGATTATGATCAGAAAGATGCTGAAGGATTTATCAAAATAAATGCGTTGCGTTTAAAATTAGGTGCTAAAAATGAAACTTTGGAATAAAGGAATATCTCTAAATGAGAAAATAGAAAAATTTACGGTTGGTAACGATTATATTTTAGATAAAAAACTTTTAAAATATGATTGTCTAGCTTCAATAGCACATGCAAAAATATTGGTTGATTCAAAAATATTATCTCCAAATGAATTTCAAATCTTGGAAAAATATTTCAAAAAAATAATGTCTGAAGGTTTAGAAATAACGTTAAATGATGAAGATTGTCATACAGCAATTGAAAATTACTTAGTTAAAAATTGTGGAGATCTTGGGAAGAAAATTCATTCTTTACGTTCACGAAATGATCAAATATTAGTTGCTTTACGATTATATGAAAAAGAAGAATTAAATCAAATTAAAAAATTAATTTTTGACTTAATCGAAGAATTAATTGAAATAATTTTGAAAAATTCAAACAAAACATTACCAGGATATACACATATGCAAAAAGCCATGCCCATGTCTATTGAACTTTGGTTAGGTTCATTTGTTAATGCTTTAGAAGACGATGTAGATTTGTTAAAATTCATTTTAAATTTAATAGATCAAAATCCATTAGGAAGTGCAGCAGGTTTTGGAGTACCTATCTTCAAATTAGATTCAAAAATAACAACAAAAGAATTAGGATTTTCAAAAAATATTAAAAATTCTCTTTATTGTCAATTAAGTCGTCCCAAATTTGAAATCCAAATATTAAATACATTAAGCAACACCATGTTTACTCTAAATAAATTATCTTCAGATCTTATGCTTTTTTCAACAAAAGAATTTGGTTTTGTCAAATTGCCTGAGGAATTTTGTACAGGAAGTTCAATAATGCCTCAAAAGAAAAATCCTGATGTTTTGGAATTAATACGTGCAAAATATGCCATCATTTTGGGAGAAGAATTTAAACTTAAAAACCTAACAACCAATTTAATTTCAGGATATAATCGTGATGTTCAACTTTCAAAAGAACCCTTAATAAATTCATTTGAAATAATCAAAGAAACATTAGAAATATTTTCTTTAGTTTTGAAAGGAATAGAAATTGTTCAACCAAATTTACCTCAAGAAATATTTGCAACCGAAGAAGCATACAAATTAGTTCAAAAAGGAGTTCCTTTTCGTGATGCTTATAAAGAAATTGCTAAAAGCAACAAATACAATTAAATTTAAATACTTTCAAATCTAACTCCAAGTATGAAGTTTATAACCAAACATTTTAATTTTGTTGAAACAGAACTCTCATTCTTACAAGAAAACATAGAATTTTTAACTTATTTTCTAATTTCCTTCAGCATACCATTCATTTTAGGTCATCCGCAATGGTTAGTCGGAACAATAGTTAACACAGCATTAGTTTTAGGAGCGATGAATTTAAAGTTCAACAAAATTCTACCTGTAATAATGGTTCCTTCAATAGGAGTTTTATCGGCAGGATTATTATTTGGAACATACACTCATTTCTTACTTTACTTAATTCCTTTTATTTGGATAGGTAATGGTATTTTAGTCTGGGGAATGAAATATTTACACCTGAAAAATAAAAATAATTATGCTGTTTCGTTATTGTTAAGTTCAATAACCAAAACATTATTTTTATTCCTATCAGTATTCACACTTGTTGTTTTTAAAATAATTCCCTCTCCAATGTTAGGAGCATTTGGATTGTTTCAATTATACACTGCTTTAGCTGGTGGTGGATTGGCTTTTGGAATTCAAACATTAAAGAAAAAAATTACATTCTAGTTTAGTGTATTTACTACTCAGTAGTTTTATTGCTTTCCTTATATTATAGATGTTCTAGACGAAAACTTTATAAATCAATTTATCACAAAACTGCATGTAGAAAGATGTTAGTAAGAAAGGGTTCGGTGTTTGTACTATTAGTGACTATATTAATTTTTAGTTGTATCTCTCCAATTTTAGTTCAAGCATCTTCAACAAATTCAATTAATTTAAATTTAGATTCTCAAAACAAATACATTTTAGATACTTTTATTTCTCCAAAAATAAATATTTTAGAAACGAAAGATCCAATTCTTCTTTCATCATCACCAACCATACCAGATACATCTAAAAATTCTTTTTTTATGAAATTTTTGAGTTTTTTCAAAGGAAAAGACAATCTAATTACAGGATTTGTTACACAAAACAATGAAACGAACGATACTCTCAATATTTCCTCAGAAGAACTAACCTTCGAAGATGAAACCAACATTTCAAATGAAACAATTTACAATACATCTCTTGAGAATGAAACAGAAGAAATCTTTTTTGAAAATTCAACTCAAGAACTAAATCAAACAACTTCAACTCAACCAGAAGCAGAAGAACTTTTCATAGAAGAAAAAGAATCCGAACCTCTTACTTCATCTATTGAACAAAAAAATGTTGAATTAACAAATACAAAATCTGGTGAGATTGTAATTGTGAATTTCACTACAAGTGGAAGTTGGACTGTACCTCAAGACGTAGATCAAATACTTGTTGAAGCTTTGGGTGCAGGAGGATCAGGAGCTGGATTTACTGGAGGAGGAGTTATAGGTTACGGAGGCGGAGGCGGAGGCGGAGCCTACGCTAAATCCTTACTAAATGTTTCATCTGGTGAAGAATTTTCAATTTCAATTGGCGCAGGAGGAACTGCGACAACCGCAGCAGGTAATCCTGGAGGAGATACAATTTTTAATTCAACAACTGTTATTGCAAAAGGTGGTTCTGGTGGAGGAACAACCATTGGTGGAAATGGAGGTTCATATTCTTTATCAAAAGGAGATTTAATTTATGTTGGTGGAAATGGCGGAACTTCTGATGCTACTTGGTCTGGAGGCGGAGGCGGAGGCGCCGGTACAACTGGAGCAGGTGGAAACGCAAACATAGCAACTGCAGGAACAGGAACTTCAGAATTCGGTGGAAATGGCGGAACGGGAATAAATTCACAAACCAATGGAAACCCTGGAAATAATTACGGTGGTGGAGGAAGCGGAGCTGTAAAAACATCAAATGGAAACTCAGCCCTTAGTGGAGGAAATGGTGCTCAAGGATTTTTAAGAATAAGTTACGTTATACAAGGTGCTATAATTCCTCCAGAAATAGAAATAATAAGTCCAAAAAATGATAACGAAGACGGAAATGGATATTTAACTGTTGAATTTAAAGCAAATTCATCTTTAGAAATAATTACTTGCGATGTTTTGTTGGATGGAAAAATAAATGCTTCTTCACAATACATATCTGAAGAAGACGTTCAAGAAATTCCTTTGATTGATTTACCCTCTCAAAATTATTCCTTACAAGTTTCATGTATTGATTCACAAGGAATTGAAGGATATTCAAATGAAATAAATTTAATTGTTTCCAGAGACGTTGAAGGAACGGGCGAAGTCAACGCTGAAACATCCGTAAAAGATTACAAAGCAAGAAGCATTGAAAAAGAATCAAAATTTTTAGATGCAAAAAACAAAGTAATTGAATTTACAAATATATCTAAATTAACTAATCTTCGAATACCTAAAGGAAAATATGATGTTGATTTCAAAACAAATCAGTTACAAGTAGAATCAATTTCTCTTAAAAACGTAACAATAGATCAAGATTTTAACACTTTGTTTGAATTAGATGAAAATATTCATGGACAAAACAAAAGCATAATACAATCTTTTGTTGTAAATCCCAAAGTTGAATTTGACACAGGAGAATTTAACTTTACATCCAAAGGCGGAGAACTTTACAAATGTGCACAATGGAATTACACTCAAAGAATATGTGAAGGAACATGGGAAAAAATAATGTATACAAATCCTGGTGAAAAATATTCTATAAAAATAAATTCATCTGATCCTGCATACATAATCAAAATAACAAAAGCATCACATCTAGATGAGAACAAAACATTCATTTCAGACATTTATGAAGAAGTAAAAGAACAAGATGATGTTTGGTCTGAAGAAATTCCTTCAGGAGATTATGTAAGAGTAACTTTTGAAAAAGAATTAAACATGAGTAACGATATAACAATATATCCTCGAATAGTTTCAGGAACTCCAACAATAGAAGTTTACGAATTTAATGATACAAATTTATTAGCTCAATTTACAAACATAACAAGCAATCAAAACAACACAATTTATTTGAAATTATTAGAAAATCCTCAAGACACTTTTGATTTAAAAGTTTTAGGAGGAAGTCTTGAATTTGATCACATAATCGATCCAATTGCAACATATGATTCCTCAATAGGTGCTCCTCACTGTGGAGATTCAGGAGAGTCACCTTGTATTGCGGGCTCTGATTTATTAAGATCTAGAGATACTCTTGCAACACCCGAACCAAATCAACCTAACACTGTTGATACTTGCGCCGATGGAGCAACAGGAACATATACAACCGATGAAAGTATTGAAAGCATAACTATTGAAAGTTTAAATAATTCTTTTTTCCGTCCAGGAGATACAATTAGAGTAAATATTTCAATGTATTGTTACAGCACAGCATCAACTCACAATATTGTTTATGCAAACAATGCATCCAACCCTTCTTGGAGTGTTAAATATCATACTGCTTGTCCCGCCGCTGGACTTCAAACATTTTCAGAAAGTTTTGTTATAGATGATACTGAAGGAGAACATGTAGTTAGAGCAATGGCCCAATATACTGGTACAGATACTGCAACCTGTGGAACAGGAGCATATGATGACAATGATGATTTAGTTTTCAAAGTTGCTTCTTCAAACGAATTAACAACAACACTTGTTTCTCCAGAAAACAACGAAATAGATCCAGATGGATTTAATTTTACTTGTTCAGCTTCATCATCAAATGATTTAGACAACTTAACATTTTATTGGAACTACTTAGGAACTTGGCAAAGTAATGGAACAACATCTGTTTCAGGATTATCAAACTCAACAACATTTGAAAGAACAAATTTACAAAATGGAGAATTTGTTTGGAATTGTCTTGCTTGTGATAACACTTCAAATTGTTCCTTTGCTTCATCCAATAGAACTG
>CAYSFC010000008.1:0-11758 GCA_964430665.1 uncultured Methanosarcinales archaeon
CATTATCATAATTATAGTTTGTATTACTAAATATATTAAAAAACCATTTTCCTGTCAAGTCACCTTCATCAACACTATTGACATTCATAAACAAAAGACCTGAAAAAACAATTAATCCTAAAACTAAAATAGTTGTAGTTTGATTCATACATCAAATTTAATTTAGATATTATTTAAAGTTTGTTTTTTATGGAAGAAAGCGCCCCAGTTAAGGGGCAATTAGGTTTGTGTTGTGAGGCGAGAAAATGAACGATTTCCCCCGCATAATTTAACTTCTTAGAATTCCTTTTTAAATCTTATGAATGATAAATCTTCTTTTCATCCATAAACATCTTCATCTTCAGCTTTATTTTTACCACTTATAGCCCAAATTATAAGCCCTATTAAAATTAATGGTAATAAGTACTTTAAGAAAGGATACAAGTTAAAAAAGTTGTAATTATAACATTGTCCTCCCGAAGATAAAAACGAAGAAACAACAAATGCAGCAATAATTAATGCAGCCAAAGTTGAGAATTTTTCCAAGAATTTTAAACCTATACCTAAAAATCCCAAAACCATAATAAATGCAACAATTCCTGCTATCAATAAACCTATTTTAGGTAAAGCTTCATTAATTATAACAACAACATCCCAACAAGGAGGATATTTATCAAGAACGTGAGGAACAACTACAGACATACCAATAACAAATGCAATTATCATATTTGGTTTCTTTTTATACATTTTAGTTTTACTTAAAACAGAATAAACTATTGTGAAAATCAACAAAAAAGGTAGAGCTACATCCATAACTCCGATTCTGTCTGCCATCCTTATTATTTCTTCCAATATCATACTCTAACCTTTACCCATTCATGAATTTTATCTCTAGTCACGTATTTCGACAATAATTTTCTTATTTTGGAATTATTATCGTTATTTATAGTTATTTCATCACTATTTTTTATTAAATTCATTATTTTTTGAAATTCTCTTTTACTTAAATTCTTTAAAAATTTGTTGTCGAAATCCTTTAAAATAGTGTATTTAAAGGGCACATTGATTTTTTGAAGTATTGTTTCATGTTCGTCATGAAAATGTATCCCATCAACATATTCTATATTTTGAATATTATTTTTATGAGTTGATTTTAATAAATCATCCAAAGAATCATATTCAATCATTTTTCTTTTAAAAAATTTGTTTTTTTTCTGAGTTATTATATCTGTATCCAAACGTCTAGCTTTATATTTTTTTGATTCAGGATCTTTAATAACAAAAACTATACGTTCACCATTTTTAAAACCTCTTTTACCAATTTTGTGTAAATAGAAATGTAATTGTTCATCATTTAAATCATCTTTAGCAAAAACAAGTCTATTTTTAGTTTTTCCTTTAAGTTTATTGGAAATATATCCTTCAATATATTTGTGCCTTTTTTTCTTTAAAATTTCTTTCTTTTCAGTATCTTTAGTGTAAACATAATTAGCCAAAACCTTATTAATAAAACCAAATTCTTTTTTACCAGTATCTTTTGAATGTTTTGCAATTCTAGTCCATAAATCTTTATCTTCTGAATTAGATAAATGAGGATCATAAACATGTCCGTATTTAGCTTCTATTTCTTTATAGAGACTTCTGTGTGCTAAAGTGGTTCCTCCATGAACAACGTTTTTTCCTAAAAAATATTCTCCTTCTTTTTCTTCTAAAAGAATGTCTTCTGTTTTTTCTGCCAAATTAGAATGTTTAGCTATTCTCTCTCTATACATATTAAGTCCTTTTTTGAAATTTTTCCCATTATGTATTTTTCTACCTTTTGCATCCAACCAATAAGATTTTCCATGCACTATTCTTCTATTTGAATTTTTCTTGAAATAATCTATACTATCTTGTATTCTGTTGCTGAGTGGAGGATCATCATCATCAGCTCTACAAATATATTCGCCTTTAGAATATTTTATCCCTAAATTTCTGGCAGTTGTTACTCCTTGATTTCGTTGAGTTAATATTTTTAATCGTCCTTCTTCAACCTCTTTTTTAAATTTGTTTTTTAGATGATCATAAGTTCCATCAGTACTTCCATCATCAACAACAATTAATTCGTATTTACTTTTATCATAAGTTTGTTTATTTAAATAATTTTTAATAGTATTTTCTACAACATCTTTTTTATTATATGTAGGCATAACAATACTAACAGAATATTTATCTTTCATATTCATATTATTTTTACTCTGATTCATTTTTTAATTCCTTTAAACATATCTTTTGTCAATCTATCTATTGATTCGTATGAAAAAATATTCTTAATTTCATCTTCTATTTTCTTGTTATTCATATTTTTATCATATTTCCAAGAATTATTTTCATAGATCAAAGATATTTGACTATCAAATGGAAATTCAGGTATGTCGAATATAACTCCTACTTCCAAATCCACGTTCTCCAAACTCTTACTAATTTCTAAGATATATTTTTTATCTTTTTCAACCAATTTCAAACAGAACACTTTATTTTTTTTATTCCACAATCTATATCTTGTATTTTGACCCTGAAAAGAATATTTCTGACTCCAATTTTCATCAATTTTAGTATGTATTCCATCTTTCATTTTTTACCACCATAAATTTTTTTAATTTTTTTAATATAGTTTGCATGAGAATATTTTTTATTGGATTTTAATTTATCTATATTCAATATAGCTTTTTTAATACTGTTAATCTTATTAGGATCTACAAGGAGACCGTTTTTTTCATGATTTATGAAATCTTCGTTTCCTGCGCCTTTACTTCCAATAACTCCCTTTCCCATCATTAATGCTTCTATTGCAGCTCTTCCAAAACCCTCATTATGAGTGGAAGATATTATTGCAACAGAGTTATCTATAATCGTCATAATTTCTTCTTTTCCAATTTCAGGAATTAAACAATAATTATCATTATTTTTTTCAATTTCTTTCATCAATTTTTCAAAATATTCTTTATTTCTAACATTTCCGACAAGTATTAATTTATGTTCTGGATTAGATTTTATTATTTGATTAAATGCAGAAACAATATTTAATTGATTTTTTTGTGGACAAATTCTTCCAACAACATAGAATAATTTATCTTTTTTAGATAGTTTAAATTTATTGTGTAATTTGTTTTTTGAAATTATTTTATTTAATTGCACTTTAGATTCTTTGGGAAGATTAGGAATAGGATTTACTACAATTATGTTTTTCTTTCTATTTAGAAATGATTTTCTTCCATGATTGCTCACACAAATGATTTTATCACAATAATTTGGCATTGTATTATGAATCCAAAACTTTTTCCACAATATTGAAAGTTTTTGTTTGTGGTAATTTTGATTTATTAATCCAATGTGATGTGTTGCAAAAACTTTGGATTTCTTTGAATATTTCGCTGCGTGAAGAAATTGAGGAATTAAAGTTCCATGAATATGAACAATAAATGGTTTTATTTCATCATAAAATAATTCAAAAGCTTTTTGAAACTTAATTATGTTTTGTTTTAAATATAAATCTTTCAAATAATTATTATATTTTCGTTTATATGTTATTGGTAAAATATATGTTTTTGTTTCTGAATGATAATATAATTTGTCTTTTTTCTTCAAATTATTATTTTTAACATATTTAATTAAAGAACAATTTATATAAGTTATAACGTAATTTTGATATTGATCATAAGTGGACTTACACAAATCTTGTAAATGAAAATCATAACCATCTGCATCAATGAGAAACTTATGAGAAATTCTCAAAATACTTTTTTTAATCATATGAACATATTCTTGAACATTTATTTAATAAATCTTTCTCTAAAACAATATTTATTTATAAATCAATATCAAAATCTTCAAGTTCTTCCTTATGTTTTCCAATATATATGAAAGCCATTCCTAAAAGAAGATAAATTATATCTAAAAATCCTAAAAGTATATTATCTCCACCACAAAAATCAGTACAAGGATAAAGATTAAATATTGTTTTAATAAAAAATAAATTAAATGCGTTTAATGATATTGCAATTATGGAACCCATAACTAAACCATTACCAAAACCTGAAATCTTATATTTTGCTTCAGGTATTGTAAAAGGAATAAGTATCCAAGGTAAAAACAAAGAAACAGCCAAAAAAGGACCCAATATTATCCATTTAGTCCAAACTTCACTCTCAACACCATATTTGAATACAAAACCACCTATTAAAGAAATCCCTGCCAATATTGAAACAACTATCGAAGTAGTTTTTGATAAATTACCCATACACAAACTTACAAAACAGTTATTTATAAATTTATTCTTCTAAGAAATATTTAAATACTGATTAAATTCCAAAAAAGAAATGAATTTAAAGAAAATTTATAAAAAATTTGCTTTTCTTGACAAGTTTTTTCTTTTAATGGTATTTTTACTATTTAGTTTACTTAGACCTGATTACATCTTAATCTTCGTATTTGTATTTTTATTTCCGTATTTATTTATGAGTAAACGTAAAAATGCCTTAAATCATTTATATTTATCCTCTTTAATTTCTTTGATGTGGGTAATTATAGCGAGAAACGAATATGGTTATAATACAAAAATGCTCAACATTTTTGGTTTAAACACATTCCCTTTGTTTGGCTGGGCAACAGGTCTATTTGGATTATACCTTATTTATTCATATTATGAGGAAAAATTAAAATTAGAAAAAAATTGGCAAAAATTTCTATTATTTTTAGGAATGTATTGGCCACTTTTAATTATAGCTGAAACTTTGGGTTATCATGTTTTCAACATACACAACGTTGCTACAAGAGTTTACCCAGGACTTCCAATATGTGATTGTTTACATGCACCAACTTGGATGAAAATTTCTTATCTTTCATTAGGTCCAATATATTTTGGATTATGTGAATTACTTGGTTTAGAAAACCCTCATAAAAAGAAAAAAACAAAAAACAAATCAAAAAATTAATTACATACCTTTATAAACCCTAAATAAATCCTTCTAAATACAGAAATATGGGTGAGAGAGCACCAGTAACGATTACTTTTCGCTTTTTCTATAAAACATATTAATAAAACAGATGAAAATATCATCTAAATAACAATAGAGGTAAATGAAAATGACTACATTTGAGAGTCTAAATTTAGACGAACACTTATTAAAAGCAACAAAAAAATTAGGGTTTAAGAATCCTACAAAGATACAGGAAGATTCAATTCCTTTAATATTAAACAACAGAGATGTGATTGGAGAATCTGCAACAGGTAGTGGAAAAACTTTAGCATTTTCAGCAGGAATTGCTAACAAATGCGTGCCAAAAAAAGGAGTACAAGCAGTAGTATTAGTTCCAACTAGAGAACTTGCAGAACAAGTAAAAGATGAAATAATTACACTTACAAATAGAAAATTAAGTATTCTTGCAATATATGGAGGAGTTTCAATAAATCCTCAAATAAATCAACTACCAAAAGCAGAAGTTGTAATAGCTACGCCTGGTAGAATGCTAGATCATATAGAAAGAAGAACAATAAATCTAACCAAAGTTAAAATTTTAATTTTAGATGAAGCAGACAGAATGGTAGAAATGGGTTTTATTGATGATGTTGAGAAAATAATAAAACAATGTCCGAAAGAAAGACAAACTCTTTTATTCTCTGCAACAATGTATGGTCCTGCTAAAGCAATAGCTAAAAAACACATGCAAAATCCAGAAACAGTTACAGCAACCAAGATGGTAGATCCAACAAAACTAAAACAAACATATTATGATGTACCTGGAAAATTAAAAATAGAATTATTATTACATTTATTAAAACAAGAAGGCTCATATTTAGTTATGGTTTTTTGTAATACTAGAAATGCTGCAGATTTAGTTGTTGAAACACTCAAAGCAAATAAAATAAAAGCCGCAGCAATTCACGGCGGTTTAAATCAATCTAAAAGATTAAATACAATCGATATGTTTCACAAAGATAAATTTCATGTTTTAGTTTGTACTGATGTTGCAGCAAGAGGATTACATATAGAAGGTGTTACACACATATACAACTACGACATTCCAAATGAACCAAGTGATTATGTTCACCGAATTGGAAGAACTGCAAGGGCGGGAAAAGAAGGTTTAGTAATTAATTTAATTTCTCAAAGAGATTATGATAATTTCTCAAAAGTTATTAACACCCATAGAGATTATAATATTGAAAAAATCGAAAGACCTTTTTTAGAAGCAAATCCTAAAAATACTTTGTTGATGAGTAGAAGTAGATCTTCTTCATCTTCCAGAGGCGGACCAAGAGGTTCATCTAGAGGTAGACCAAGAGGAAATAATTCTTCAAGAGAACATCCTAGATCTTCTTCATCTTCCAGAGGCGGACCACGAAGAAACAGTTCCCCAAGAAGTAATAGACCAAGAACTCCAAGAAATTAGTTTAAAAATTTGACTAAAGTTATTTTATCTTTGTTTTCAAAAAACTTTTCAAATCCGAATCGTTTATACAAGTTAATTGCAGGATTATTTTCTTGTACTGTAAGAGTTATAAACATTTGATTCTTTTTTTCAACAGATTCAATAAAACTATAAATCATTTTAGAACCAATTCCTTCACCAGCAGGATTTGATGCAATCCAATTAATATTACAACCCTTAATATCTCTATCTGGAAAATAAACATTTTCATCAGAAACTATAACTCCTTTAGGTTTTCCAGAAATAAAATATGCATAAACTAAATCTTCATCTGTTGAACAATTTCCTCGAAAATAATTCATAACGCTTGCGCATCCAAGATTTCTTTCAATGTTGTTGCTATATGCCCACACATTATTTTTTCTTTTTTTAAAAGCAGAATCTAGAATAAATAGTATTTCGTTTTCATAAATTGAGTCATTAATTCCTAAAAGTCTAAGTTCTTCCATATTTTTACAATTCTACAACACATTTTAAACTTTTCCACAAATTTCATTCAAAAAATTTATAAAAGAAGGATTTAATTTTTAGACTATGTCTATATTTCGCCCAATAATAAAACCGCCTGAATTTAAACTAAAAAGAAGTTTAAGATTATTCGAAGTAACAATGGCAGGAGTTGGTTTCATAATTGGTGCAGGAATTTATGTTTTAATAGGTGATGTGGCTGGGCTTTCAGGAAGTGCAATTTGGATTTCTTTTATTTTAGCAGGCTTAGCAGCATTATTATCAGGTTTAAGTTACGCAGAATTATCATCTATGTTTCCAGTGGATGCAAGCGAATATGTTTATGCAAACGAAGGATTAGGTAAAAAATGGGGATTTTTTTCTTACATTTCAATAATAATGGCCTTAATAACAGGAACTTCAACCGTTGCTCTAGGATTTGCAGGTTATTTTAGTGCATTAACAGGATGGAATAATATTTTTTTAATCGCAGTATTAACTATAATTTTATTTTCTTTCTTAAATTGGTTTAGTGTGAAAAAATCTGCTTTAATAAATATGATTTGTACGGTGGCATCAATAACAGGATTGTTGTTAATTGTATTCCTTGCTTTTTTCAAAAATCCTAGTTCTGTTCCAACAAATATGTTTGTTATGCCCCAAGGATTTTTTGGTCTAATGAAAGGAGCATCATTAATATTTTTTGCTTACTTAGGATTCGAAGGAATTGTTAAATTATCTGAAGAAACAAAAAATGCAAAAAAAACAATACCCAAAGCAATAATATTATCAATAATATTTTCAACAATAATATATGTCTTAGTTGCGATTGCAGCAGTAAAAGTTTTACCTTGGAATATTTTAGCAGAATCAAGCGCACCATTAGCAGACGTTGCAGCTGCAGTATTAGGAAGTAAAGCATTTGTCTTATTAGGAATTATAGCATTATTATCAACAGCAAATACAATTTTAATGGGAATACTTTCTTCATCAAGAGGATTTTATGGTTTAGGACAAATATTTCCGAAGTTTAAATTTTTTACAAAAGTAGGTATTAGAGAAACACCAACAAGAGCAATAATTATTACAACTATAATTGCAATATTATTTTTATTTTTCAAAGATATTGCTTTAATAGCTGGATTTACAAATTTCATGATTTTTGCATCTTTTATAATAATAAACACATCTTTAATAAAATTAAGATATTCAAAACCCAAATTACAAAGAAAGTTCAAAATACCTTTAAACATAAACAAATTCCCAATACTACCTGTATTCGCAATATTAATATCTTTATTTTTACTATTAAATTTAGAACCAATAAACATATTGCTAGGAATAATAGTAATAATCTTACTTAATGTAACTTATTTTATTTTATATCGTAAACAAAAAACTACGTAAAGTATATAAACATTAAAACAAAAATAATGTTAGGTGTAATAATGGAGTTAAGAAATGAAGTTGCCATAATTACTGGTTCTGCAAATGGAATAGGAAAATCTGTAGCTATTGAAATGGCCAAAGAAGGTGCAAAAATTATTTTATGTGATATTGATATTGATGTCTGTGAAGATGTTGCTGATGAAATAAGAGAAATGGGTTATGATGCCTTACCAATTGAATGTGACGTTACAAATAAAAAAGAAATTGAAAAGATGATTAAAGAAGTAATTAAGAAATTTCAGAAAATAGATATTTTGGTCAACGGAGCAAGCGAAGATGTTGTAAAACCTTTTTTAGAAACAACAGAAAAAGAATGGGACTCAGTTGTATCTACAAATTTAAAAGGAATGTTTTTACCAACACTTTTAATAAGTAAAAAGATGGTTGAACAAAAAAAAGGAAAAATAATTTCAATATCATCCATTGCAGGAGATGTTGGTTTTATGTATACTTCTGCATTCGGAGCCTCAAAAGCAGGAGTATTAAATTTAACAAGAGAACTCGCAATGGAATTAGCAGAACACAACATAAATGTTAATTCAGTTGTGTCCGGAGTACTTCCCTCAAAAATAAATAAAGACATAAAAAGCGATAAAAAATCCAAAAAAGATTTATTGGATCATATTCCTTTGAAAAAATTTGGTTCAACAAAAGATATTGCTCGTGCAGTAATTTTTCTAGCTTCTAATAAATCAAACTACATAACGGGACACAACCTAGTAGTAGATGGTGGATGGCTTACATACTAATGGTGATTAAATGAAATTAAAAGATAAAGTTGCAATAATAACAGGTTCCGCGAGTGGAATAGGTAGAGCAACAGCAATAGAATTTGGAAAACAAGGAGCGAAAGTTGTTGTTTGCGATATAAATTTAAAATCTGCAAGAGAAGTTTCAAAACAAATACAACATCTTGGTTCAGAATCAATTGCAATAAAATGCGATGTTTCTAAAAAAACAGATGTTGATAAAGTTGTACGAAAAACAATTTCTGAATTCAGAGAAATAGATATTCTTGTAAACAACGCAGGAGTAGCTTTAATAAAACCAATACAAGATATGAATGAATCTGAATGGGATAAAGTTATAAATGTTAATTTGAAAAGTGTATTTCTGTTTTCAAAAGAAGTTTCCAAATTTATGATTAAAGAAAAAAAAGGAAAAATAATAAACATAGATTCAATCGCGGGAGAAGTTGGTTTTATGAATGCTTCAGCATATTGTGCTTCAAAAGGAGGAGTTGTTAATTTAACAAGAGAACTCGCAATGGAATTATCACCACATAAAATAAATGTAAACGGGGTTGCGCCAGGTGTAATTCAAACAAACATGACTGAAGATTTATTAAATGATGAAAAGGCAAGAAAAGAATTACTTTCAAACATTCCTTTAAACAGATTTGGAACTCCTGAAGAGATTGCTGATGCAGTAGTTTTCTTAGCTTCAAAAGATGCGGATTTTATCTCAGGACACAATCTTGCAGTGGATGGTGGATGGTTAACTTATTAAATCAATCTTTCCAAACCATTTTTTCCAAATATACAAGGACTTGCACAAACATAGTCTGGAAATGTACATCTAGGTCCATTCGAATAAGCTTTCAATTTATTGTAAACATCAGGATTTTCACTCTCAGTTTCTTCCATGTATTTTTCAAGAGTTTTTTTGGTTCTCTGCATAGTTTCTAATTGTGCTTGACCACATAATCTTTCAGAAACTTTTGAAATGAAATCTTCAACAGTACCTCTTTCATTCACATTAATAATCGTACCTTGTGGAAAAGAATCTTTGACTGATAAAATATCATTTAGCCAAGAAAAATATAAATCTCTTTTTCCTTCAATAATTGGAGGAATAAAAAATATTTTTGCTTCATCAATTCCTTTCATTTGATAATGTATGGTTCTATGTCTCTGTGCTTGAGCCAACTGTGCGAAAGTTGCACTATAATTTGTAGAATAAACAACATCAAAAATATCTTCCTTTGGAAGTTCGTTATTAAATAAAGTTAACTTTCTAATTTTTACATTTGGATCTAATTCTTCAACATAAAAATCTTTTAATTCTGAATTAAATTGATCCATACTTTCTTTTAATTTTGAGTTAAAAGGAGTGTCTTTAGCATTTTCAATGAAATTGTTAAACCAATGCATAACATAATTCATTTGTCTTAGATTGAGTTCATGTCCCATTATTGTTGGAGTAAAAACAGAAATCATATATCTTGCATTTTCTTGAGCTAACTTTCCAACTTTATTTTTCTTAATCTGAGGATATTTTTCACTTATTTCTTTTTCTAGAATTGGTATCCATTTTTGATATAATTTACTTTCTTTTGGAGAAGGATTCATTCTAGTAAATCTTGCAGATTTTTCAGAAGTAACATATTGTTCTTCATTATTTAGAATCATTGCTAAAATTTTAGGAAGATTAGTTATAACTAGATTGTATATGGGATGTTCATAAACACTATGATGTCCATTTTTAAGAGTGTTATTCTGTCTTTTTAATGTTTCAGAAATATCTTCATCTTTTAAACTATCCCACCCTTCAGCAGTATAACAAATTCCTGCATTTTTTGCTCCAAATAATAATGCTTTTTCTTTTGGTAGAACAAAACCTGGTTTTGTAGAAGCTATAATCTCGATTTTTAATTTATCATCCATAATAATACACCTAATTAAAATTTCAAGAATACTTCTTACTTTAAAAATTTAAGTATATCTGTGTTTTATTAAAATAAAAATAAATATCAAATATTCATTATATGAGTTTCTGAATGTAATCATTAAAAGTATAAACCAAGGCAACACCTCCTACAGAAGCAGCACCCATAAGACCTACAAGTGTTTTTTGAATTTTATCACTCTTATTCTTAATATATTTAGGTAATCTGTTTGTTTTTTCAATATTGAAAACCTCTCTATATGAATCTAAAAAATATCCTAGAGGATATGCTAGAGCTCCTCCTGCAACAACACTCAATCCTGTTGCAACAGCTATTTTTTCCCAATCAGTTTCACCCGCCATCAAATAAGTCATTGGTTTTATACCAACCACAAAAATACCTGCAAACAGAATGTCGTGTAATGCTTTTTGATGTTCTTTTGATTCTTGGGTTATTTTGAAAAACTTTTTACTAGAATCTCTTATTTTTGTAACACTACCAAGAAAACCATAAGTTATCGCAGTATTGTATAATCTTGATCTCAAGGAAACATCATCAGTCATTCCTGCCATAATGGTTTCTAAAGAAGCATATATCGGATTAACAAATGTAGCAATAGCAGTAGAATCAACTAAATGTCTCTTTACCTCTTTTTTAAATAGTTGTCCCATAAAAGGAGTGAAATTAGTTTTTATTTATAAATATAGTGAAAATTAACATTCAAAATAATCACACATTCACACC
>CAYSFC010000008.1:11858-25889 GCA_964430665.1 uncultured Methanosarcinales archaeon
TTTTATTTATAAATATAGTGAAAATTAACATTCAAAATAATCACACATTCACACCTTTTATAAAGAATAGTGCTTTCCACGTTCACAAGTGCATAAACAAAGCACTGGAGAGATAAAATGGCAATAACACATATAAATCCAGAAAACTTCGATGAAATAGTTAAAGAGTCAAAATTACCAGTTCTTATAGACTTTTGGGCGCCTTGGTGTGGACCCTGTCAAATGATGGGACCTGTATTTGAAGAAATTTCAAACGATTATACAGATAAATTGATTTTTGCAAAGTTAAACACAGAAGAACATCCTGAGCTCACACTTTCTTTCGGAATACAAGGAATTCCTGCTTTAATTTTAACTAAAGAAGGAAAAGAAATTGACAGAATCGTAGGTTTTGCACCTAAAGATGTTTTAAAATCAAAAATAGATCAAATTCTTAATAAGGTGTAAAGAATGTATGATGTAATAATTATAGGTAGTGGCCCTGCAGGATTAACTGCAGCAATTTATGCTTCAAGAGCTAGTTTTAAAGTTTTAGTATTAGAAGGAGAACAACCAGGAGGACAACTTACCACAACAACAGAAGTAGAGAACTTTCCTGGATTTCCTGAAGGAATAATGGGACCTGAATTAATGAATAGAATGCGAAAACAAGCTCAAAGATTTGGAACAGAAACTAAATATGAAATTGTTACATCTGTAAATCTTTCAAATAAAATAAAAGAAGTTAAAACAAATAATGAAACTTATCAAACTAAAACAGTTATAATTTCAACTGGTTCAAGAGCAAGATATCTTGGATTGGAAAGCGAACAAAGATTAAGGGGAAGAGGAGTATCTGCATGTGCTACTTGCGATGGTTTTTTCTTCAAGGATAAAGTTGTAGCAGTACTAGGTGGAGGAGATTCTGCCATGGAAGAATCAAATTTCTTAACAAAATTCGCAAACAAAGTTTTTCTAGTAAATAGATCCGAGAATTTCAAAGCTTCCAAAATAATGTTTGATAGAGTAAAAGCAAATCCTAAAGTAGAAATTTTAACAAATAAATTAACTGAAGAAGTTATTGGAGAAAGTAAAGTATCTGGTTTAAAATTAAAAGATGCTACAACAGAAGAAATTTCTGAATTAGATGTAGATGGAGTATTTATCGCAATAGGTCACCAACCAAACACAGAATTATTTCAAAACATATTAGAACTTGATAAAGGATATATAGTAACTCAACCAAATAATACTAAAACAAGTATAGAAGGAGTTTTCGCTTGTGGAGATGTTGCAGATAGAGACCATTATTGGCAAGGAGTCACTTCTGCAGGGACTGGTTGTAGGGCTGCTATAGATGCGCAAAGATATATGGAGGAACACAATGATTAGTTTTGCTTGCAAACCTATAAACTTTGAAGAAATACTTACTTGCTCTTTTTCAATGAATAAAACAGAGTACTTTTTATTTCATTTTCTATATGAACAAGAAGATCCTTTATGTGTTTCCACTATTGCTGAAATGATGAAAAAAGATAGAACCACAATACAAAAAGCAATAAAATCTCTCGCCGAGAAAGATATTGTAAATAAACATCAAGTCAATCTTAACAAAGGAGGATATACTTTTGTGTATTCTTTAAAAGATAAATCTTTTCTAAGAAAAAGAATGCAAGACTCAGTTAATAAATGGGTAGATGCAGTCAATAATCAAATAAACAAATGGTAACTCCAGTTACATAAACTTTTTAAATACTTGAAATTATTTTAAGGCATATAAGGGGATTAAAATGAAAACTATGGCTGTAGCTGAAATGATGAGTACAAATCCAATAACATGCGATTGTGATGATTCAATAGTTGAAATTTCAAAGATATTGAAAAAATACGCTATAAGTAGTATTGTAATACTTGATAAGGATGAAGTTTCAGGAATTTTAACAGTCGATGATATAGTAAGAAGAGTTGTAGCATCAGGCAAAAACCCTGCAAAAACTATGGCAAGAGATGTTATGATAAAAGATATAATTAGTGTTGAACCTCAAACCCCTTTAGAGAAAGTTATTGAAACTTTAAATTCTCATTCAATATCACAAGTCCCAGTTATGACTGGTAAAAAATTAAATGGTTTTGTAACTATGAAAGATATATTGTGTCTCGAACCAACTCTATTCGACTTATTCTCAAAAAGATTAGAAGAACAACAAAGAGAGAGACATAAATTCATACAATCTTATGTAGATATAGATAATTTAGATTTAGAATGATAACCTTTCTTTGTATAGGAAAATTGAAAAATCCTAATTTCTTAAATTTATTTAATGATTATATAAAAAGAATAAGATTATTCACTAAATTTGAACTAATTCAAATAAAAGATTCAGATATTGAAACAGAATCAAAAGCAATTCTTGACTATGTAGAAAATCATAAAGAAAAAAAATATGTACTTTTAGATGAAAATGGAATTTCATATAATTCCATAAAATTCTCAAATAAATTAAAAAAACATCAACAAAATGTTGAAGATTTGGTGTTTGTAATTGCAGGAGCAACAGGATTAACAACTGAAACAAAATCTCATTTCAAAGATAAATTTTCCCTTTCCTATCTAACTTTTCCACATGAAATGGCATCAGTTATTTTGGCAGAACAAGTATATAGAGCATATATGATAATTAACAACAGAAATTATCACAAAGAATAATTAAACAAAAGATATAAACATTAAATATATAAACTTCCTTTCAGAAAAAATACTATGGTTGAGACAAGTTATCACAAAGAAAATTTAGATTTATTATTAAAAAAATTTAAAACTTCTATACACGGACTTGATTCAAACAAAATAGATTCTTTGAGAACAACATATGGACTAAATCAACTTTCTGAAAAAAAAGAACTTCCTTGGATTTTAAAATTCTTAAAAGAATTCAAAAATTTCTTTTCTTTATTGCTCTTAATTGGTGCAGTTCTGGCTTTTATAGGTCATTATTTTTCCCCAGCAGATGGCTCAAATTATATTGGTTGGGCTTTAATAGGTGTAACAATACTCAATGCAATATTTACATTTATTCAAAATGTTAAAGCAGAAAACGCCATGAAAAGTTTCAAAAATCTTCTACCTCAAAAAATATCTGTAATAAGAGATGGAAAGGAAGATTTAATTGAAACTAAATTTTTAATACCTGGAGATATGATTATTCTAAGAGAAGGAGACAAAGTTCCTGCAGATTGTAGATTAGTAGAATGTAATTTGTTAAAAGTGGATCACTCTATGTTGACAGGAGAATCTGAACCTCAATTAAGATCAATAAAACCTACAAATGAAAAAGAATTACTTTCAAGAAATATGGTTTTTTCAGGAACTTTAGTTCAATCAGGTTCTGGGAAAGCAGTAGTTATAAGAATTGGAGACAAAACAAACATAGGTCAAATTGCCAAATTAACATCAAGCGTTAAATCACACCAATCAAGAATTCATGATGAATTAAATGAATTTGTAAAAGTAATTTCAGGGATTGCAATATTGTTAGGAGTGGTTTTTTCAATAGTTGGAATAAGTATAGGAAGAACTTTTTGGGAAAGCATGGTTTTTGGTATAGGTATAATTGTGGCTAATGTTCCTGAAGGTTTATTACCAACAGTAACTTTAACATTATCAATTGCTGCTCAAAAAATGGCTAAAAACAACGCATTAGTTAAAGACATAGAATCAATTGAAACTCTGGGAAGCATATCTATAATTTGTACTGACAAAACTGGAACTTTAACAAAAAACGAATTAAATGTTGATTCGCTCTATTGCAATAATCAACTATATTATTTTAACGAAGAACACAAAGTTTATTCTAATTTAAGAAACACACATTATTTACACACATCATCTCACAAATATTTTGAAAGAATTCTTGAAACGTTTTATTTTTGTAACAATTCTACCATAACTGAAAAAGGAGTTAAATCAGGCGATCCCACAGAAATAGCTTTAATTGAAAATTTAGAAACTCAGAAAAGTTTAACATGGTTAGCTCAACATAATTCAAGAATATTTGAAATTCCTTTTGATTCCGAAAAAAAATATATGATTGTGGCAAACGATACAGGTACTGAAAGAATTGCATACATGAAAGGTTCCCCCGAAATTGTTTTAAAAAAATGCACACACACTATGGTTGGAAACAAAATTGTTAAATTAACAACCAAATCAATAAAAGAAATAATAAAACAAAATTCAAACTTTGCTCAAGAAGGAAAAAGAGTGTTAGGTTTAGCTTACAAAGATATTGATGATTTAGCTGCGAATGAAAAAAATCTCGAGAAAAATAATTATATTTTCACAGGACTAATTTGTTTGCAAGACCCTCCAAGACCTGAAGTGAAAGAGGCTGTTAGAGAAACATACGAAGCAGGAATATCAATATTTGTTGTTTCCGGAGATCAAAAAGATACTGTTGTTTCAATATCTAAACAAGTAGGTATAATAAAAAAAGATTATCTTGCCTTCGAAGATGTAGATTTGGAAAAAATGTCTGATGAAGAATTAAAAGAAAAAATGAACGATGCTTTACATAAAAAAATACCCATTATTTTTTCAAGATCTCTTCCTAAAGATAAATTGCGAATTGTAACTTTATTACAACAACTTCACCAAACAGTTGCAGTTACAGGAGATGGAGTTAATGATGCGCCCGCACTAAAAAAAGCTAACGTAGGTATAGCTATGGGTAAATCTGGAACAGACGTAGCAAAAGAAGCTGCAAACATAGTTTTATTGGATGATAATTATGCAACAATTGTTAAAGCAATCCAGAGCGGAAGAACAGTTTATTCAAATATAAAGAAATTTATAATTTATATTTTAACATCAAACATACCTGAGATCCTACCTTTCTTATTTTTTGTTTTATTTGGTTGGCCTTTGGCTTTACCAATATTAATGATTTTAGCAATAGATTTAGGTACAGATATATTGCCAGCAATAGCTTTAGGAGTTGAAAAAGCTGAAAGTGATGTTATGAAACAAAAACCACGGAAAACTTCACAAAAATTGCTTACAGGAAGAATGCTGGCTCGTTCATACGGATTTGTAGGACCAATACAAGCAGCTACTGCTTTTCTTGCTTTCTTTATGATTCTTTTTCAAGGAGGTTGGAGGTTTGGTATGGAAATATCTATGAAAGATCCTCTTTACTTTTCTGCAGTTACTGCTTTCTTTGCAGCAATAATTGTGACACAAATATTTGACAACTGGAGTGCAACAACTTTAAGAACATCTGCATTAAAAAATCACGCATTCAGAAATCCTTTATTAATTATAGCACGTTTAGTGGAATTTGGATTATTGGCAACAATGATATTGGTTCCTTTTGTGCAAAGAATATTTGGTACCGCTCCATTTAGTTGGAGTGTGGTTCCATATATGATTTTGGGAGGAATAATAATTTTGGCTGTTGAAGAAATACGTAAATTCCTACATAGAAAATATGATTTATTTGGAGTTTACTAGTCTTTGTGATTTCTATTTAAGAATTCAACCAATTCATATATGTCTGGAATAGAGTGAAAATTAAGTTCTATACTTTTTTGATGAGGTGAAGACTCTTTCACATAAGCAAGAAACTCTCCATGTGAGTTTGTATTTTGATGAATGGGTGTAAAGAAATCATAAGGTAACTCTCCTTTAAAACAATAATGTTCCATTTCATACATATTAAATTATATTTATAATGAAATATTTAAATTTTGCTTTAATCATATATAAAGACTTATTTTTTATTGGTTTTTTTCTTTCTAGAATTTGATTTTTTATTAGAAACATTTTTACTCTTCTTAGTATAAATAGTTCGTGTAGGGAAAGGAATCTCAATTCCATTTTCATTTAATGCTTTATATATTGCACAAGTAACATCATCTTTTATTTGATACATATCTTTATAATTAGATATAAAGAAAAACAATTTAAAATTTAAAGAGAAATCTGCCATTTTATCGAAACGAACAGACCTAGCAGGAAATTTAAGTATATCTTTAAACCTTTTTAAGCAACCCAATACAACTTCTTTAACTTCATCCACATCACTTCCATACGCAACAGAAAAATCAACAGTTATCCTGTATGTTGTAGTTGGTTCAGCATAATTGTTAAATTTTGAATTTGATAATAAACCATTAGGGATTATTAAGTAATTGTTGTCTAAAGTTCTAATTTTAGTTGATCTTAAGTTTATTTCAACAACTTCTCCTCTTTCACCAGTATCTAACTCAATAATATCTTTTTTATGCAAGGAATCATCCATTATAAGTGAAATTCCTCCAAAAATGTTCCCCATAGTGTCTTTGAAAGCAAAACCCAATATAACTCCAAGAATACCCAAAGACGTTATCAATGTAACTACTTCAACACCCCATAATTGTAAAATAATTATTATTGCTGTAGTACTTAAAGCAATCTTACTCAAACTTCTCATTAAAGGCATAACTTCTTCGTGGAAAGCAACATTTTCTTTTTCATGTTGTCCTCTCCATATTTTTATTAAAGTGTTAGATATCCCTATAAACATATATGTAACGACTATAGTTATCAAGGTACGAAGTATTCTTGTGTAAGTAACATCTGCGGGCGAAATTTTATTCAAAGCCATCTGAATTCCTATTAGAATTATTAAAATAATTGCAGGATGTTCTATTTTAACTACAAATTCACTTCCATATTGCGCCTTTCTTTTCTTTATTGACTTTTCTATAACCTCTGTAAGGAACCAAAGAACTAGTTTTGCTAAAATAAAAGATAAGATAACGATAACACTGGCTTCTATATATGGATTTGACCTTATAAGTGCTAAAATATCTATCATCTCTACCCCTTGACAGAATATTTAACTTTTTTATTTAAAAAGCTTGTGGTTAGAAATTAATTTTGAGCTACTACTTTAGATTCTTCAATAGTTATGAAACCACCTTTAGGAAGTTTGTGTCTAAAGAAATTCATAGCTTTTTTAGCTAAATCAATATCTTTCTTTTGAACATATGCTTCAACTATTTTTTGGCCTTTCATAATTCTTGCAGCAATACCTACAGCTTTACCAAAACTCATTTTCATACCAGTACTCATACGGTCTGCACCAGCACCAGAAGCTAAAGGATTGTTTCTAAGAATGTGATGAGGATATACACAAATTTTTAATTTATATCCTTTTCTTGTTAAAACCTTTTCTAAAGTTCTGTTTGCAGCTTTACGACCTGCTTCTAAAGCATTATGTCTTATTTGTATATCTACGTCAGAATGTAAACTTACTGTATATGGGAATTGTCCATTAGTTTTACCAGTTTCAAATTTAACTATTTTATTAGCTGGAACGCTACGAACGAATGATTTTGAACGATATTTTGATTTCCTTGTGTACGGACGCTCTAATCGTCTCCAAGCACAAGCTCTAATAGTTTTTGCCATAGAATTCGAGGGAATTAATTTCGTTTTATAAAGCTTTCTACTATATGTTAATAATATTGTGTTTAAGTTCGGAAATATTGGCTTTCTTTAATATTAACATATTCTTCCAAACCAGAAACAGAAATTTTTCCATATTTTGCACCATATTTTCTAATTAAATCATCAAAAGTTACTTTTTCATCGCCATCCAACATTTCTTGTTTTCCAAATACTCTACAAGCTTTCGTTATTAATGAACTATTCATAATCAATCTTTTAGCGACTTTCTTCCTTTCATCTTGATAACCTAATCTCATATATTGAATAAATTTTTCCATATTTTTCTTGAAAACTTTATGCTTCAATTCTTCTTCATTGTCTGAAGAATATTCATCATAATATGCTTGAATTATATTTTTATATGGTTTTGAAGTAAATCTAAAACTTTTATCAAAATCAAAAAACATTGTTTTTGAATCATCAGTTACCAATCTATTATTTTCATGACAAATGTCATCTTCCATCTTTAAAAAATCAGCATGCAAGGCTGCACGCCCCATATTTATAAAATAATTAGGATCATCAAAATACATCTCTTCAAAAGTCATATTCAAAGGAGTTCCTTTAATTGCCTTTTCAACTATGATATTGTCATTAAATTTATACTCGATCTCATCTAAACCACTTATTAGATTATAAAAGAACAGACCTACAATTCGTCTAAAGTTCGGTTTTTTAACAAATAACAATTCTGGTTGATGAGTGTATTTTAGTTTATATGAAATTTTAACAGGAATAGTTCTACTTGCAATCATGAAGTAACGTCCAATGTTTTTAACACCTTTTTTATTTTTTGGTTCAAACGATTTTGCTATTTTATTTATAATTAAATCAGAAATTTCTCTTCTTTTTTTATCTTTTATATCAAAAGATATTTCAGGAGTTTCACCACATAAAGAATCATATAAATTATATTGATTGTCAACATATTCAAAAGAATCTTTTCCCACAATATTTCTATAAGATATTTTTCTTTTCTTTCCTTGAGAATCCATTAAACAAGAATTTAATAAAATATCATATCCTTCATTTTGAAAAAACTTCTTAATATGTTTATTTAATTTAAATAAAGGTCTAATTTTGATTTCTTCATTAATATCGAATTCATCCATAAAAAGAGAATAGATACTCCTATTTATAAATATTACTCACTTGACAGGAGTAATTACCTTCTTTTATTGTATAAAAGACAATTTAAATGGTCTGAGCAATTACAAGGCTCGTATTTAGAGCCTTCTGTACTTGACACATTAACTTCACATCCCTTATAAACTAAATCATCAATGACTTCAGAGTTTAAATAAGGACATTTTTTGTCTGCAACAAACAAAGAAGGAATAATTCTGGCTAGGTATTTTGCAGTACTTTCCATTCCAGATACTAACGTAAATTTATCTTATTTATATTTTTATTCTTTATTATTTAAAAAACATATATAAATAGGAAAGAGATTAATTAATTATGCGAAAAACTAAAAGTAAATCAATCAAAAAAATACTCAAATTCAAGAAAGAACATAAATGGTGGTTTGTAGCATCAGTTTCTTTAATTTCAATATTGTTATTTTTATTGATTTTAAACATTGGTTTAAATATTCGTTTTTTAGTCAATGATGAATTACAAATAAATTTACAACCACTTCAATTTGTATCCGAAACAAACAAAGATACTTATGAATTAGATTTTAACATGAATATAAATACATTCAAATTATGTAAAACTACTTGTTCAATGCACATCGTCGATGCTTACACAGGAGAAATATCCAACATAAATAATTTAACTTCTTTATTTAATAAAAAATTCGCAACAACAGTTTTTCTTTCAAAAACAACACCTAAATTCGGAGAACAAATATATTATTTTGAAATTACGTGTAGAAACAACAAAGGATTTTTTTGTAAAACCGACGAAGAAAAAGAATATAGATCCTCTTTAATAAATATAAATTACATCTATGACAATCAAACAAATTCAAGAAAACATAAATCAAAAGAGATATTAGATCTCAAACAAAAAGAAATAATTGATGCGTTGATTTTCGAAGAAAAATATAACTATTTAATAAAAAATATAAACAAAACAATCCAAACAGATTATTCAGAAATAAATGGAACAAGCCAAAATTTAAATTTATGGGAAGAAGAATATAATAATTACTTAAAACAAGATTTTAATTTAGTTTTAGAAAATTTAGATAAATTAGATGTTAAAAATACATCATTAAAATTTAATTCACTTAAATCTGAAGTAGAAAAATATAACCAAAATATTTTGTTATTAAATATTTTATTCTCAGAAAAATATAATGAGATACTAAATTTTTACAAATTTACAAATAACACAAATTATTTAGAGTTACAAAAAAAATATTTTTTAATAGACCAAAAAGATTCTTTCGAAGAAATAATTTCATTAAATAATTTAGACAAAATTTATTTAGATATACAATTATTAATATCAAATTACACTGATGAGAAAATAAAAGAAGATTTCAAAATGTTTGAAGAATTAAACAAATCAAAAAAATTAATATCTAAAAATCAAAACATTGTTTTTGAAAAAGAATTGTGTTCTCTAGCACATCAAATTAAAGATATAATTTATTTACACAATCAAAATTTATTATCTAATTCAACTTATTCTTCTGAAATAAATTTTATTAAAAACAATATATATTCAATAAGTGAAAATTCCACACACTTAATAGGAAATTCAGGAAATATCGCTAAAACTATTCATTTAAAAGAATATTTGAATTACGTACAATTTCCACAAATAAATTTAAAATACTGTAATATGTCAGAACATATTAAAATAAATAATTACGCTGAAATAAATCTTTCAACACCTGAATTCACAAAAGACTTAATTACAATATCTGAACCATATAAATATAGTTGTGTATACAATGAATGTTCTATACTCGGAGAAACCCAAACCCCCATTCTATTTATACATGGTCATTCATTTAATAAAGAAGATCCTCCTGAAAGTTCAATAAGTACTTTTTACAATATTAGAAAAAAACTCTCAGATGACAAACTAGTAATCAATGGAGGAGATATAGATTATTTAACATTGGGTTCAGGACTTTGGTACAAAGGAAAATTTCCTTTAGCAGTGAGTGGTACATATTTCTATGTTCCCTACAAAGATTTAGATATATTCGCTACAAGTATAAGAAAAGAAGAAGGAATAGAAGTATATTCTATTAGATTAAAAGAATTAATAGACACAACATTATCTCAAACAAATTCAGATAAAGTTATTTTAGTTGCTCATTCTATGGGAGGATTAGTTGCAAGAAATTATATAAATATTTTTGGTGAGAATAAAGTAGAAAAATTAATTTTAATATCTACGCCCAATAAAGGAATAAGTGGAAGAACAGAAACTATTTGCAGTTATTTTGGAGAAAAAAAGGCGTGTGAAGATATGTCTGAGAATAGTATTTTCATGAAACGTTTAGAAAATCAAAAAATACAAATTCCCGTACATAATATTGTTGCTCAAGGTTGTTCAAACAGTGGAGATGGAGTTGTTACAAAAGAATCTGCAACTCTTAATTGGGCCGAGAATCATTACATAAATGGTACTTGTAACGATTTCCTTCAATCAAGCCTACATACAGGAGTATTAGAATACGATGAATTATATATTTTGTTAAAGGATTTATTAAATTAAATATATTTATAAACAATAACATCCAACAAGACATTATCATGAAAAACTACTTATACTTATTATTAATAGTTGTTCTTTTGACAACGGTAGCTTGTTCCGACAATGAAGAACGTAACACTATAAATGTTCAAGGATTTTCTGAACTAACTTATGAACCTGATCAAGCAGAAGTTTGGATAGGAATATCTGTTTTAAAAGAATCAGCAGAAGAATCTCAAAATGAAGTAAATATAGTTACAAAAAATATAGTTGATGAATTAAAATTAAAAAGTTTTGATAAAATTCAAACAGAAACTCTAACTCTTTACGAAGAAAAAGAATGGACTCAAGACGAAGGATCAATATCTAAAGGTTGGCGAGCAACACAAACTTTAAAGGTTAAAACATCAGATATGGATAAAGTTGGAGAAATAATTGATATTTCTGTTTCAAACGGCGCAAATCAAATAAACAACATAAATTTCGGATTAACTGAAGCAAAAGAAAGAGAATATAAACAACAAGCAATAGCTGAAGCTTCAAAAGATGCAAGAGCAAAAGCCCAAACAATGGCTGAAAGCTTAGATGTTAAATTAGGAGACATAATTTCAGTATCTGAAGGTAGTTTTAATTACATTCCTTATAGATATGATATGAAAAGTAGTCTTGCAGGAGACATGGTTCAAGAAGCTGCAGTTATTATGCCTCAAGAAATCAATGTAAATGCAAATGTAAATTTAGTTTACGAGATAAAATAATTTTTATTTTTTATTTATGAATTTTTTATTGATATCATGTAAGGCCACAATAAACAAACTCTCACTCCAACCCAAAGGTGTGTTTTCATTATATTTCGGACTATTTGAAAAGTAAAGTTCAGGTAAACCTTCAGGAGTATCTTCTTCTATTAATTTATTTATGAACAACTTCGCCTTTTCTTTCCAACCCATTTTTTCATAAATTATTGCAAGCCAAGCCAAGCCAAATGTCCACTCAGCTTCTTCACTATAACCATCTTTATTTTTATTGTAATAATGATCATTTTTGTAACGAATTACACCTCTTTCTTTTAAGAGAATATATTCGACATTTGTTAATATTTCATCTCTTTGTTTTTCATTTACAACATTATATGGCCAAATTAAAGAAAGTAACGCTAAATCTACAAACTTTTTTTGAGATTCTCTTGGTAAAAGATGATTTAATGTTTCTTCTCCCTTTTTAATTAATTCATCAGGAACATTTATCTTAGGTAATCTATTTATTGATTTTAATCCTGCAACACAAGCACCAATACTTGAAGCATGAACTTCTTCATCTTCTTCCCACATACCACTATCTTCATCATGCCAATATTCAATAGATTCTAAATACTTTACAAGTTTATTTACAATTCTTATATGATCTTCATTCTTTAAAATAACTCTTTTATGGTGGTGTTCTAACTCTCCTACTCTAAACAAAATAGCTCCTATTGAATCATTTTGCTTGTTTCCCCAATCCTCCCAAAACTCATCAAACGTTTCTGGATTAAATCTTGCATGAATATACTCGTGTTTGTATTGAGGTTTATTTTTTATCGCACAATCTATTTTCCACTCATGTTTTACAAATATATCTAATAAAGCATTGTAAGTTTTTTCAACAACATCCCAATCATTAATAATTTCAAATGCAACACACTCGTAGAAATTATCTCTTAACCAAGATTTATCATAACCTGTTGAAACATTCTTTTTAGAAGCGGCGAATAAACCAGTTCCATACTGGAGATTTTTCAAAATATCAAGATGTTGGTCTAGAACTTTTTGATAATCTATCTTAACCATACATTAATCTAGATTTAGATATTAATAAAGTTTTTCTTTACAAAGATATTTAAATAAACTTACATTTTGCTCTTTTATGGACATATTAAATGGTTTACATGAAGATTTACACACACATTCCGTAACATTCTCAGATGGCTGGAATACTGTGGATGAATTAGTAAAATATGCAGGAGAATTTGGTTTAACAAAGCTCGCAATAACAGACCATTCAAAAGCACTAACAGATCACTATGGAATTACTAAAGAAACATTCAGAGGAATTAAGAATAATTGGGGAAATGTTCATAACAATGTTAAAGTTATATTTGGTGTAGAGGCAGATTTAATTGATAAAGAAGGAAATATTTGCGACAGAATTAGTAGTTCAAAAGAAGAAGATTTCATAATTTTATCTTATCATCCTTTATTTGAAGCAACTTCTTCAGAAATGAAGGATTCTATGATTAAAGCAATACAAAAAAATTATAAAAAAATAAATATGATAGGTCATCCTTGTGCTTATTATGATCTTGAAGATTCTGAAGCTATAATATATGAAGCAAATAAATATGGTGTTCCTCTTGAATTAAATGGAAAATATTTCTTGAAAGATCCCGAACCTTGGAGATTAGTTTTAGAAAAAGCAGACAGAATTTACATAAATAGTGACGCACATACATTAATAGAACTTAGAGATATAAAAAAAGAAACATACGACAAATTAAAATATATTCATAAAGAAATTATAAATCATAAACACTAATAATATTATTTTCATCAGAGATGGTATTTATTTCTAAAGCCTTACTTAAACTGATTGTTCCACAATTCATACATGTAAAGAAAATTCCATATTTACTTTCTCTAAGATCTAAATGCTCTCCACAAACACATTTAAAATCGTTGAGTATGGAGTTTATGTGTTTGTTACATACAGGAACTTTTTGTTTGTTTTTTGTAGTTGCTATTTTTCCACAAAATAAACATTCATTAGTTTGACTTTGTCCATATACTTTTTTGAAATGCATTTTATTTTGTGTTTAGAATGTGTTTATAAAATTTTGGTTGGAACTGGCGTGGAGA
>CAYSFC010000009.1:0-25546 GCA_964430665.1 uncultured Methanosarcinales archaeon
ATTTCTGTGAGTTTTGTTTTATTTTTACCGAAAATTCAAGAATTAAAGATTAAATATGAAATAGAAAAAGCGAATTATTGTGGAGAGACTTCTGATTGTGTTGATGCTGGTGGGAAATGTCCTTTTGGATGCTATGTTTTTGTAAATAAAAATGAAATTGAAAGAATATCTTCTTTAATTGAAGGATACGAGTCTAAATGTGTTTATGGTTGTGTAAGTAACATTAATGCAATTTGTGAGAATGGTAAATGTAAAGGATTAATTGAATAAAAATAAGTTAATTAATAGAAAACTTAATAAATTAATACACAGCCACATATTTTTATGAAACTAGCAATAATTTCAGATATTCATGAAAATTATCATAATTTAATTTTGTTTTTGAAAGAAATTGAAAAACACGATATTGAAAAAATTATTTTTTTAGGTGATTTTATGAACAATGGAATCGCTATAACTTTAGCAAGATCAAATATTCCTGTTATTTCTATTTGGGGTAATAATGATGGGGATAAAGTAGCTATAACAAAAACTGCAATGTCTGAAGGAAGCAATCTTAGCGTAAGTTTTTCTAATTATGATTTTTTAGATATTGATGGAAGAAAAATTTTTATAACTCATTATCCAATATTGGCAAAACCTATGGCAAAATCAGGAGATTTTGATGCGGTTTTTTATGGACATGATCATAAACAAAATATTGATAAAATTAATGAGTGTATTATTGTTAACCCTGGAGAAATTTCTGCTCATAAAACAGGTAACGCAAGTTTCGCAATTTATAATACGCTAAATAATGAAGCAGAACTTTTTCAATTGGAAAATTCTGTTAGTGTTAAAACAAAAGAAGCGGATGAACATTTAAAGAACAAAAAATTTGAATTTTCTAAATCTAAAAGTCATCAATATTAAAATTAAATTGCTAAATAATTCTTAATTTTTTCAAGAGAACAAAATTAATAAAAAAATAAAAAATAAAGCGATTTACGCTTTCTTAACTAAATCAATACACATTCCTGCAGCAACTGTTGCACCAGAATCTCTAATAGCGAAGTTTGCCATTTGTGGGAAATCTGATTTTTTCTCAATTACTAAAGGTTGAACTGGTTTTAGTTTAATCACTGCAGCATCACCATTTCTGATGAAATCTGGGTGGTCAACTTCTTCAGGACTTACCTTTTTAACAATTTCAGTTACTTGACATGCTACTTGTGCAGTATGTATGTGGAATACAGGAGTGTATCCTACTGTGATAACACTAGGGTGATTTAAAACAACTATTTGTCCTGTAAATTCACTAACTACTGTTGGCGGATTTGAAACTGGACCTAATACATCTCCTCTTGCGATATCTTTTTTACCAAATCCTCTAACAGAAATACCTACATTATCTCCAGGACCTGCTTGAGTCATTTGTTCGTGATGCATCTCTACAGTTTTACATTCACCAGTTACTCCAGTTCCTTCTCTTCCAGGCATTGCAATAACTTTATCTCCAACTTTTAATATTCCTGTTTCAACTCTTCCTACCGGAACTACACCGATTCCTGTGATGTTATATACATCTTGAATAGGCATTCTTAATGGTAATTCAGTTGGTTTTTCAGGAACTTCTAAATTATTCATACATTCTAAGATTGTTGGACCTGTGTACCAAGGCATTTTTTCACTTTTATTTACAACGTTATCTCCGTTTAATGCAGCTATTGGTACAAATGGTACTACATCTGCATTGTATCCAACAGATTTAAGTAATGTTGAAACTTCAGCTTTAACTGCGTTGAATCTTGCTTCAGAATGGTCTTGAAGATCCATTTTGTTAACTGCTACAATTAATTGCTTTACACCAAGAGTTCTTGATAAGAAAACGTGTTCTTTAGTTTGTGAATTAACTCCGTCGTTTGCTGCAACTACAAGTACTCCTGCATCTGCTTGTGATGCTCCTGTAATCATATTTTTAACGAAATCTCTGTGACCAGGTGCGTCAATTATAGTGAAGTAATACTTATCAGATTCGAATTTTTTGTGAGCTAAGTCAATAGTTACTCCTCTTTCTTGCTCTTCTTTTAAGTTATCCATAACATATGCGAATTCGAAACCTGCTTTACCTAATTGAGCAGCTTTGTCTTTAAGTTTTCTCATTTGCTGTTCACTTACATTTCCACTGTCGAACATAAGACGTCCAACTGAAGTAGATTTACCGTGATCAACGTGGCCAATGAAAACCAAGTTGATGTGTTCTTTTTTATCTGCCATTTTTTATAACCTCATAAACTTTATACTTTTTCTTCACTCATACTGAGTTTTATATGTTTTGAGGAAATGAATTTTCTTTATAAATATTACTTCTTTATAAAGGAATTCTTTCCTCCGACTTTATAAATAAAATAAAAAAATTATTCACTCTTGTTTAGACCCTTTCGAGTTCTAATTTGGTCGATAACTTTTTTCTGAAGCTCGTCTGGAAGTCTTTCGAACATCTGATCGATAACTGATGAACTTCCTCTTCCTCCAGTTGCTCCACGCAAGTCTCCAGCCATTCCAAACATTTCTGCTACAGGCAATTTACCTTTAACTGTTACTGTTGCTCCTTTTTGTTCCATATCAAGAAGTTGTCCTCTTTTGTTTGAAATTAATTTGGAGATTTCACCCATAAATTCTGTAGGACCTTCAAATTGTAAAATTTGCATAGGTTCATACATTACTGGTTTTGCTTGAGCCATTGCTCCACGAATACCCTCTCTTACGGCAGGATACATTTGTGCTGGACCTCTGTGAATAGCGTCCTCGTGAAGTTTTACATCGTCTAAAATTACTTTTACTCCAAATCCTGGTTCGTTAGCTAAAGGACCTGATTTCATTACGTCTTCAAACATATCTAACACAAGTTCCATAATTTCTCCAATGTGTACAATACCTCTTGTACCATCGATTAAAATATTTCCTTGAAAGACATCTTTTACTTTTTCTGCAGTTTTTGTATCATAACCGCAATCAATAAATTTTTGTCTGAATTCTAAATCTTTTTTCTTGATTCTTCCTTCAGGAATGTCTCCTTTTTTGATTAAATCTCTTACTTCTTGTTCTAATGGTTCAACATAGAAATACAATTTGTTGTGTTTGTTTGGAGATTTTCCTTCGAATGCTTCAGGGTTTCTTCCAGTTATTGTTTCTCTGTAAACTACTACCGGAGGAGATGTTTTAATTTCTACACCTTTCTCTTTTACAATTCTATTTTCTATTATTTCTAAATGTAATTCTCCCATACCACTCATCAAGTGTTCTCCTGTTTCTTGATTAATTTCAATATGTATTGAAGGATCTTCTTTTGAAACTTGGATTAAAACATCGATTAATTTCGGAAGGTCAGAAGGTTTCTTTGCTTCAATTGCTTTTGTTATAACTGGATCGAAAATATATGATAAACTTTCGAAAGGATGACAATCGTGTTCAGATAATGAAACGGTTTCTCCTGGGAAAGCTCCTCTTAATCCACCTACTCCAACAATATTTCCTGCGGGTGCTGATTCAATAATTTCTCTTTTTGCACCATTATAGATGTAAATTTGTTGAGTTCTCAGATCAACGTTTGCTTTTGAAAGATGTACACTTAAACCTTTTTTCATCGTTCCTGAATATAATCTACCCATACATATTTCTCCTGCTTGTGGATCAACTACAACTTTTGTTACTACGAACATAAGTTCTCCATCTTTATTTGCAGAAACTAAATCTTTTCCAGTTTTGCTTTCTTTATCTCCGTGCCAGAATTTTGGAACTCTGTATGCAGCAGAAGTAACTGGATCTGGAAGATGTCTTACTACTGAGTTCAATAAAACTTCGTGCAAAGGCGCAATTTTTCTTGCATCTTTGTAATCTCCATCATATGCCGCAATTATGTCTTTGAAACCAACATTCTTTTTTTGCATGTAAGGTAAACTTAAAGCCCAATTATGAAATGCACTACCAAAACAAACACTTCCTTCTTGAACGTTTACTTTAAATTTTTCTGCATATTCTGGTTCTGCAATTTCTCCTATTAATTTGTTTACGTTTGCGATTGTTTTTGTTAAACGTTCCATCATTGCTTCAGGAGTTAATTGAAGTTCTTTGATTAATCTGTCAGTTTTGTTGATGAAAAGAATTGGTTTAACTCTTTCTTTTAATGCTTGTCTTAATACTGTTTCAGTTTGAGGCATAATACCTTCAACTGCACAACATACTACAACTGCACCATCTACAGCTCGCATTGCTCTTGTTACGTCTCCACCAAAATCTACGTGACCTGGAGTATCAATTAAGTTAATTAAGTGATCTTGTCCATCTACTGTGTGTACCATAGATACAGCAGCAGAGTCAATTGTGATTCCTCTTTCTGATTCGTCGTCGTGAAAATCTAGAGCGCAAGCTTTTCCTGCTAACTCATCACTCATCATACCTGCACCTGATAAAAGGTTGTCTGATAGAGTAGTTTTTCCGTGATCAATATGTGCTGCGATTGCAATATTTCTAATGAATTTAGGTTGTTTCATTGCAGTCATTACACGATCTACCATTTTTGCCATTTTATTTCACCTTTAATTTTTTAGACCTCGGTATATTAAGGCTTCATCAAGTCGTTTCCAACTATGAAGTTCTTCTTCCTTAAACCAAAGTTTAATTTCTTCTTTTCCTTCTTCAGTTGTTCCTGAAGAATGTATTAAATTTTGAATTGATCTCTCAGAGCTATTTGCTAGAGTATAAGTATCTAATGAGAAATCTCCTCTTATTGTGCCTGGTTGGGCATCAAATGGAGATGTAGCTCCTACTATTTTTCTAACAAAATTAACTGCGTTGTGTCCTTCAATTGCTAGTGCTATTATTGGACTCATAGTTATGTAGTCTAATAATTGGTTTTGAATATCTTGACCTAGTTCTCTTGCAGTTTTTGTAACTTCAATACCTTTCTCTTCTAATTCTTTTTTCTGTCTTGATCCAACCATGTCTTTCCATTCGTCATCTTTGTAATAGTGTTTAGCTACAACATCTTCTGGAGCTTGAATCATTTTCATTCCAACTATCTTTAATCCAGATCTTTCGAATCTTGAAATAATTTCTCCAATAAGAGCTCTTTGAACACCATCTGGTTTAATTAGTACTAAACTTTTTTCAATCATTTTTTACACACCTTTCTATAAAAATAAAAAATAAATTATTTCTTGATTTTTTTCTTTATTGAATGGAACAAATTTGTCCATGGAGTTATTCTTGCTTTGTATTTTCTTTTTATCTGTGTTTTTTCACATTTTGAAGAACAAAAATTGAATACTACTCCGTCTTTTTTTACATATATCTTACCTGTTCCAGGATTTATGTCTTTTCCGCAAAAATCACACTTAACCATTTTACATACCTCTTCCTGATTTGTTTAATGGTCTTGCTTCGATTTCTGTTTCTCGTAACATTAAAGTATCTCCTATTTGTACAGGACCACGAACGTTACGTCTAAGAATTTTATTCTTATCACGTCCATCTAAAACCTTGCAACGAACTTGAATTGCTTCACCACGAGTTCCTGTTCTTCCTACAATTTCTTCAATTACAGCAGGTACTGCGTGAGTAAATTCAACTCCGCCTTTTGTATCGTCAGCCATTTTAAATCACTTATTCAGATTTAACTTCTTCTGCTTTTTCTTCAGCAGGAGTTTCTTCTTGTTTTTCTTCAACAGGTTCTTCTGCTTTTGGTTCTTCTTTCTTTTCAGCTTTAGATTCTTTATTAAATTCTTTAATCAAATCTTTTGCTTCACCAGCATCCATAACTGCTATTGCTACAGTTGGAACTGCTAAACCTGCTGCTGCACCTAAATCTTCTCTTGAAGGTACTTCTATACAAGGAATTCCTTTTTCTTTTGCAAGCATTGGTAAATGCATAACAATTTCTTTTGGACTCACATCTGCTGCAATTGCAACGAATAGAGCTTTTCCTCTTTCAATTGCTTTTGTAACTTCATTAGTTCCTCTTTTCAGAGAGCCAGTTTTTTTGGCGATTTCTATTATTTCTAGAGCTTTGTCACTCATTTTATTTTACCTCATTTACTTTTTTGACAAGATAAAGAACTTTTGTTCATCATCTCATTGTTTTAAGAATTAGGGATTAACCCACAATTCCTCAATCAGACCTTATGGTCTTCATCTATCACAGGTAACTGCGTATTTTTAATGGAAAGCTGAAGTCTTTATAAACATTTTCCATTTATTTATAAATAAATGGTATATTTTAAATATTGTTTCAATTGAATTTTTCTCATGGATAGTTTTTGGTTAATTAATTCGATTATTTTTATAGGATTGGTTTTTGCATCAATAACGGATATGAAAACTAGAGAGGTTCCAGATTATCTTAATTATTCTATGACGATACTGGGTCTAGTTCTTGCAATAATAACTTCTTTGTTAGTTAAGTCTTTTTGGCCTTTAATTAACTCGCTTGTTGGTTTTGGTGTTGGTTTTGGTGTTGGATCTTTAATGTACTACACTGCTCAATGGGGTGGTGGTGATGCAAAGATGTTGATGGCAATGGGTACATTGATTGGAATTAATGTTAAATCTTTTATTGTTAATTATCAAATGCCTTTTTTTATTACTTTGATATTAACTATATTTTTTGCAGGTGCGTTTTATGGTGTGATTTATTCTATTTTCATTATGATTAAAAATTGGAGTAAATTTGTTAAAAAATGGAATGAAGTTGTTAAAGAGAGAAAAATGATTATTTTACAAATTGGGGTTGTTTTAATTGTTTTTATTATTTTTGGTTGTTCTAATTTATTTGTTGAGAGTTATGTTTTGAAAATGACTTTATCTTTGATGTCTTTTATGATGTTAATTGTTTTTTATCTTTCTTTTGTAATTAAAGTTATTGAAAAATCTTGTATGGTAAAAAATGTTGATGTGTGTAAATTAACTGAAGGCGATTGGATTGTTAAAGATGTTAAGATCAAAAATAAAGTTGTTTGTAGTCCTAAAGATTTGGGAATTAGTAAAGAACAAATAGATATTTTGAAAAAAAATAATATTAGAAAGGTTTGGATAAAGGAAGGTATTCCTTTTATTCCTTCATTCTTAATTGGTTTTATTATTATGTTAATCTGGGGTAATTGGTTTCTAATTTTATTTTAATAATTCCATTAATGAAGATATTGGATGAAATAATGCCTCTATTGCTATGACAGATAGAGGTATTTGTGCATAAATTATTTTTCTTAGTGAGCTTATTTTTTCTATTTTGTTTTGTGAATAATTTTTTATCAAGTAATCCACAGATTTATATGTGGGTTTAAGTTTGTTTTTCTCTAATTCAAAACCTGTGAATGCTTCGTTATAATGTTTATTTAGTAAATTCTGTATTCTTTCCATTGTGTCTTTTTGTAAAATGTTGAAAGATGTTGATTCTAAATTAAAATTATACATGACAAATGTTGCATTGAGTGTTTTTTCTAATTTGTTTTTTAGTTCTAAGTTTGAATTATTTTCGTTTGTTGTTGAATATATTTGAGTTAATTTGTTCTCTAAATTATTTTTTAGATCGGATAACTTCCTTTCAAAATCTGCTTCATATTTTGTGTCCTTAACAGATGTTCTTAAAGAATAAAAATTCTGAAGCGATTTTTCCGAATAAAAATCTGTTAAAGTGTCTAAAGGAAAATCATATAAAAAAATTTTTTGCGCTTCAGATAAATCTTCTTTCATTTTCAAAATTTCATTTTCGGTGAATTTATATGAAATTCTATGTATTTATCTTTTGTTTCTGAAAGAGAACTTTTTGAATCTATTGCTTCGTTATATAATTTTATTTTTTTATTTTCAATCTCTTTTGCTTTCAATTTTGTTTCAGCTACTAATGAATAATTTATTTGTGCTTCTAAATCTACTTCCACAACAGATGGTCTATCATACTTATCTGCAAAGAATTCTAGTTCTTTTAACTCAGATTCATAAAAATTAATGTTGAAATTAAATATTTGAGAAGAATTATCTAAATCCAATTTTTCAGTTAAATACATTCTTTTATTTTTTACTAAGTTTTTGTATGCTTGTTGTTTATATAATAAATCTGATTTTAAAGAAGATAGTCTTATTTCTGATTCATCTTTTAAATTCATCAATGCTATTTTTGTCAATTCATCTTTTTCGATCTTTATTGTTTTTTCTAAACCATAAATATCTTTTGTTTCTTTAGATACTTTATCATTTAAGTCGTTTAATATTGTGTGATGTGTTATTAAATCTTTATTTTTTTCATATATCCTTTCATCCATTTTATTAATTAAAGAAGATATAGTGGACCGATATTTTTTTGTTTTGGACAATGAATCTTCTATAATACTTTTTGATTTTTTTATATCTGATGCAGTCTTAGAATTATAAGATTTCTGTTTATGAGTTATTATTTTGTATGTATCATCAAGTATAATTCCCATGTATTTAGTAAATCCGTCATTGACAGATATTTTATCTAATTTTTTTATTTCTTTTTCTAATTTACTTAATTTTTTTAAATCATTTTCTTTTACAGCGACTTTGTAATCGTCTGCAATTCTTTGTTTTGCCATTCGTATGTATTTTTCAGTATCTACCTTAGACGAATTTTCTAAAACGTCATCTTGATTTTGTTTTGTAATTGTTTCCATAAAAACACCTCCATCATAAAAGGTGTAAGATTAATTTATAGTTGTCTTAGGAAAAACCGAAAATTTTCCGAAGAATATATTAATAAGTTGTATTTTAAATAGTATATGGTTAAAGATAATATTGTTAAGGCAGATCCTAGAATTCATCTTGAAGAATTGAAGAAAATAGAATCAGACATAGTTGTGAAAATAAAGGATTTGGAGCATAAACTTAAAATGCAACTTCTTGAACTTCAAACTACTAGAAGTTTAATGGAAGAAATGATAAATGAAGCTGAAGAAAAAGATTACGAAGAATTTTCTGAAGCTGGTGGAAAAATAAGTAAAAATATTGAGAAACTTGAAGAAGTTATTAGTGATTTTGAAGATCAAAAAGGAGAACTGAATATTTCTAATAGTGAAAATCCTTATGCTTTAAACAAAGAAAATATGGCTCTTGTTACTAGTTATGACACTATTGAAAAATTATATGAACTTGCAGCAAAAACAGAATGGAATTACAACGATACTAAAGCGTTTATGGAAATAAGGTATAATGTTGGTAAAGCGAAAGAAGAGGAATTTAATCCTTTGATTTCTAATCGTTTGGAGAGTGTTTATCAGGCTGTGAAACACGTTTCAGATAAAAAGCCTGAAGTGAATAAATATCAATTTAATTCTTTGGAAGGAAAGGTGAAGGATGTTAATGTTTATGATTCTAAAGGAATTCAATTTGAAGCAAAGGAGCAACCAAAATATCAGCCTAATATAAATCTAGAAATGTCTGGTGTTGGAAAGAAGTTAGAAGAATCAATTATAAAATATGATGATAAACCTAAAGATGATTTGAAACCTGAATTTGAAGTCAAGAAAGATATAAAGTATGTTAAAAAATGATTTGTAAAAAAGAAGAAAATAAAATTAGATGTAATTGTTCTTATGAATCTTGTTCTAGAAAGGGACTTTGCTGTGAATGTTTAAAATATCATTTGGCTAATAGAGAGTTACCTGCATGTTTTTTTCCTGAAGATGTTGAAAAAACGTTTGACAGGAGTTTTGAGAAGTTTGCAGAATTGGTAAAAAATAAAAAAATATAATTAAAAGACGTGATTAAGACGATTTATTCATCGTCGTCATCATCATAATCGTAATCATCGTCGTCATCGTAGAACATCTTATTTGACCTCCTTATTTTTTCTTTTTTACAGTAGTTTTTTTAGCAGGTTTTGCTTCTACTTTTTTTGCTTTTTTAGCAGCCATGTTATACACCTCCGGTCAGTGTTTGGCAGGGATTGAGTTCCCTAAAATATAGTGAGAATTAGGTATGATGATTTGTATTAGAAAAACTTAATTTGCTTTTAATTATTAGGTATTTAAATCTTTGTTTTTTGTTCGCTAAAAAAGGTCATTTTGGTCTTATTTTTGACCAAAAAAATGTTCTTTGAAATCTTGCCATTTTCCTTTATTTTTTACTGCAGAATGAATTGAGTTAAATTTTAATGGTTTTGTTAAAATAACAATATGAAATTAGTATTATTAAGTTATAAAGAGTATGTTTATATATTAAAAGAATCTTATATTAAATATGAAAATTAGTATAATTTCATCTATGTATAATAACAATAAGTTGATTTTGGAAATATTGGATAATTTGTTTTTTCCTTCTTTGTTAAATAATGCTTCAAAAGAATATGAATTTATTTTGGTTGATGATATTTCTCCTCTTAAAAAGGAGACTTTAATCTTGATTAAGAAGTGGGAGAAAAAATTAAAGTCTAAATTTGGAAAGTTTACTTTTGTGCAAAATTCTAAAAATTTGGGTTTTGCGAAGAGTTTCAATAGAGGTGTTTCTAAAGCTTCTGGAGAAATTTTAATTTTAGCTAATGATGATTTATATTTTCCTAAAAAGTCGATTGAAAATTTATATTTGCAAACAAAAAATAAAAAGTATGGTTTAATTGGTCCTTCTACTAATGAAAAAGGTGCATGGACTAAACAATATTTAAAATCTACAAGAGATATAAGGGATTTTTCTTTAGATGAAATTAATTATATTGAGAAAACTTATATTGATGCTAAAAAATGTTTTGGAAATAAAATTTATTCTGTAGATATGTTGGCAGGTTTTTGTTTTTCTATACGTAAAGAGGTTTTTGAGGAATTTGGTGGTTTTGCTGAAATTTATGGTAGGGGTTTGTTTGAAGATACTGAATTAGCTAGTAAGATAAGGAAGAAGTATCTTTTGGGTTTGGTGTCCGGAGTATTTATTTATCATGGAGGACCTGAAGGCGCATCCAATTCTTTTAAATTCTTGGAGAATAGATTTAAAATATTTAAAGGTAATTTTAAAACATATAGTAAAAGGAATGGTGGTTATTTGAGAACAATCGTTTATTTATTTAAAGGGTTCTTTTATGTTTGTGGATTGCATAAAATTAGTAGAAATTTTTCTAAATATTTGAGAAAATAAGCCTCCTCGGAAGTTTTGTTTGAAAATCTCCGATAAAATTGAAGAATATTATTTATTTAGGTTATGTTTTTGTTGATAGATGAATACCTATAAATATTTAAATGATATTAAAGGAAGTACTAGAGGGTTAATAGGAGAAATACTTTTTAAATACAATAATGGTAATGTTTTTTGTACTAAGTTATGTCGGTTTGAAGTGATTGAGAAATTACCTTTTAAAATACCTGACAAAATAAAAGAATTCTTAAAAAATAATTGGAAAAGTTTAGATTGTTTTCAATTCAAGACAACAAGAGATGAAATTAATCATTTAAAGTATATTAATTTAATACTTTATGAGGTAAAAACTAAAAAATATAAAACAAATCAAATTAAACTCTATCGTAAATTATCATTCACAGAAAATGAAATTAAAATATATAAACAAGCACAAAAATTAGGGATCAAAGTATTTATTGCAAAAATATTTTTTTTCGAAAATTGGAAATATATGATACGTCTAGATGATTTTATTCCTGAACAGTATAATTATATTATTTGTAATGGTGGTAACTGGTTTAAAAAGATTAATTAATTCACATCGAGGAGGATTATTTTCTAGAAAATAAGCCTCCTCGGGGAGTTGAACCCCGGACCTCCTGATTACAAGTCAGGTGCTATAGCCACTAAGCCAAGGAGGCATAATTCGCTGAATAGAGCTTTTTAAGTTCAGCTAATAACTCTTAGAACATCACTTTTTTTTATAAATATGTTGTTTTTTCTTTTCTTTGAAACAATCATCGCAAAGAATTTCTGGTTTTCTTGGTCTGAATGGTAAAACAAATCTCTTCTTACATCTAACACATGTAACTTCGGTTGGGTCTTTTCTGGAGTTACTTTTATTTTGCTCTTTCTCGAATTTTATATGTGGATTGAAATATTTCATTTTGGAAACCCATTCAAAACTCTAATTCCATATCCGTTTAAGTAGTTTTCCAATTCTGTTGTGAAGAGGTGATGTTTATCCCTTGTTATTATGTTTGCTCTGTGTTTTATGGCTGAGACCAATAAAACTGCATCAGATGGATCGGGAATTATTTGTAATAAATCTTTGTCAAATGAAGAAACATAATTTTTTTCATTTTCTGGATTTCCTGGTTTGACTTCGACTTCGACTTTTTCGAACTTAGCATCTTTAGAAAAATCTCTCCAACGAACTTTTATTTCGTGTGACATTTTATGTAAATTGAAATTTATTTCTTCTAGATTGAAAGAAGTTATTCCCACTTCATTTTCTTCACAAAAATGGAGTAATTCTTTTTCATGTTGTCCTAAGGTGTTAAATACAAAGCAAGTGTCTAAGAAATATTTTACCATATTAAATACACCACTAAAGTTATAAAAATTCCTACAAGTGCTCCAACGAGAACATCTTTTATAGTATGTCCTTTTGAAATTACTACTTTTTCTTTTTTGAAGTGTTTTTTTAGAATTTCTGCGTTTTCTCCTACTGCATAACGAACTCCAATTGCATCTCTTATCACTAAAGCCACTAAAACTAATGAAAGAGCTAACATATTTGTTAATCCTTCTGTTAAGAAAATTGCTATTGGTAAAGAAACAATTGCTGAAGTGTGTGCAGAAGGCATTCCTCCTGTTCCAAAAAAGAATTTTTTGAAATTTAAATTTTTGTGTGTTAAAACTTTACTTGTTTGTGCTAAAAAATATGAAAGAAAAACTGCTGTAATTATAAAATAAAAATTATTCATTTATATCACTCTCCTAAATATTGTATTAATTAAAATCCATTCTATAAATAAGAAAAATAAACCTATTATTAATCCCCAAAATTCAAATTTGAAAGGGATGTTTCCTTCAACATTTTTATCTTCTAGATTTCTAAAAAACGAAACTAAATCTTGGTTTGTTTCTATTAAAAGTAAATCGCCTTGTGTTTCTGATGTTATGTATTCCAAAGTTTCTTTATCTATTATTGAAGGTATTCCATAAAGCTCTGGAAGATATCCTATAGGTCCTGAATTTGTTCCTATTCCTAATGCATGTATTACGACTTGGTTTTTCTTTGCATAATTAACTGCATCTAATACAGAGCCATCTATTGAATTTCCAACAGTGTTAGATCCGTCTGTGAATAATATTATTGCTTTAGCTTTTTCTGAATTAGATAAAACGTTTGTTGAAGTTATGATTGCGTTTGATAAATCTGTTCCTCCACCTTTATCTACGTTCAGGGCATTAATATTTATCTTTAAAGAAAGTTTATCTTCTGTTAGAGAATTTATTATGTATGTGGTGCCTGAAAAAGTTACCAAACCGAATTTTGCATTAGGACTAAATTCATCTAGAAATTTTATTGCGGAGTTTTTTGCAAATTCAAATCTTGATGGTTCTATGTCTTTTGCAAGCATTGAAGATGATAAATCTATAGCGAATACATAATCAAAATCGCTTTGTTTTCCATCATACCATAATATTGTTTGTGAAAGAGAGAGAATGAGCATAGTTATAATTAGCATTCTTAAAATTAACACAGTTATATTTTTAATTACGAACTTTTCTCCGGCAATTCGTTTTATTGTTTCAAAATTAGCAAATTTCATTGCCTTTTTTTGAGTTTGATGTAGAAAAAAATAATGTCCCCAATAAAGTAGGGGTAAAACTAATAAAAGCCACAAATACAAAGGTCTTTCGAATGTTAAAAATACCATTTACAAATCCATATGAGCAAGCCTACTAAAAAACCTTCTCATTTTATCCATATATTCTTTGTCTTCGTTATCTAAAATAACGCATCCACTTTTTAATCTTTTGAATACTGATAATACGTATTCTTCGTTTTTTTGATTAATTTTTTCATATTCTTTTCTTACTTGTTTTGCATCAAAATAGATTGTTTCATCACTATTCGGATCTTTTATAAAAAATTGTCCTGATTTTGGAAGTATTTTATCACGATTATCTCGTATCATTATACCCATAACATGATGGTGTTTTGAGAGCATGGCCAAATATTTGGACCATTCTTCAGGAAGACCTAAAAAATCAGATACAACTATAATTACACTTCTTTCAACAAGTATTGAAGATAATTGGAGCATTGATTTTCTAAAATCTTTTTTACCACCATAATTTTCTTTATTTAGTAAAACTTGTTTAAATCTTGTTCTTATACCTTTACCAAACGAAGGTTGTATGATATCTTGTACTTTTTCATTGAACATTCCTAGTCCTACTGCATCTCCAGAAGCAGATGCTTCTTCAGCTATGTTAAATAAAACATCTGCACCATACTCTGCTTTAAATAAATCTCCGCTTGTGAATAACATGCTGTTGGAGGTATCTAGGAAAAAATAAACATTATAATTTTTGAATTCTTCAAATTCTCGTACCAATATTTCTTTACTTCTTAGAGATGCACGCCAGTCAATGGTTGATGCATCATCACTATATGAATATTGTCTATAACCTGTGAATTCCATACCTCTTCCTTTGAAAAGAGTTGCCCAACTACCTTCTAAAGATCTAGATAAAACATCTCTTCTTCCTTTTATAATTAGATTAGTGTGAGATATAGGAAAACTTAATTTCAATTCTTTTACAGCCATTTTAATTAAATGATTTTAATTTTTTTTAGAATTTCTTCTATAAGAGTATCTTGAGATATGTTGTCTGCTTGACCTTCGAAGTTTAATAAAATACGATGTCTGAATACTGAATAAGCTAATTCTTTTACATCTTTATGAGTTACATAAGTTCTTCCTCTTACCAATGCATGGGCTTTGGAAGTTATATATAGTGCAATAGTGGCTCTCGGCGATGCTCCAAATTCTAAATATTTTTTACATAAAGGTAAATCATATTTTTCAGGATGTCTTGTTGCATCAACCAATCTTATTAAGTATTTTATAATCTTTGAGTCTGTATGAATTTTTTTAACTTCTTGTTGTAAATCTAAAATATCTTCTTCATGAAATATTGGTTCTAAATTAAATTGTTCAAATTTTTGTGTGGACATGTTTGTTTCAGTTATTAATTCTTCTTCTTCAATAGTAGGGTAAGTCATCATAACTTTGAAAATGAAACGATCTAATTGAGCTTCTGGAAGTTTGTATGTACCTAAGTTTTCTACAGGGTTCTGTGTTGCCATAACAAAAAAGGGTGCTGGTAAATCAAAAGTTTCTTTACCTATAGTTACTTGTTTCTCCTGCATGGCTTCTAAGAGAGCGGATTGTACTTTTGGAGGTGAACGATTTATCTCATCCGCTAATACGAAATTTGCAAATATTGGACCTTTTAATGTGAAAAAACCTCTTCCTTCTTCGTAAGTTGTTACTCCTACAATATCTGTTGGTAAAAGATCTGGAGTGAACTGAATACGTGAATAAGAACAACCTATTATTTGAGATATTGTTCTAACTAAAAGAGTTTTTCCTATACCTGGAACCCCTTCAAGTAAAACATGACCGTTAGAAATTAGTGCTTCAATTAAAAAACTAACAACTTCTGTTTGACCTATAACAGCTTTTCCTATTTCTTTCTTTGCTCTTTCTAATAATTCAGAATAGTGTTTTATTTTTTCTTTAAATTCTGGGTCTTCTGCGTAATTTTTATCTTCTTGCATAGTATCTTTTTTTAAATACTTCTATAAATATATTGTGACACTACTTAAGAAAGAAAACAAAACATAAAACAACAAATTTATAAATAGAAAAAAAGGATTTCTAAATGAAAATGGAGAATAAAGAGGATGAGTCAAAGGTAAGTATAGTTTCTTTGAAAAGTAAAACTAAAGATAAGATAAGATATGCTAAATCGATGAATAAAATCGACCAAAAAGAAGTTTATAATTTAATTAAAGATTTTTTTAAAGAATGGTTAAATTTAGATTATGAATGTACTCACGAAGAACTAATAGATGAGTTAGAGAAAACATATTTGGAATCTAATTTTCATAAGAGGGTTATAAATTTCATAAAAAGTATAGGTATTATTGAATATACTGATAAAGAATTTTCTCAAGATGAATTAAATAAACAATTGGAAGAGTTGGATGAACTTTTAGATATTTTAGTTAAAGGTGAAGTTACTCACGATGAAAGTTTCTTGAAAAAAATATTTTCTCATAAAAAAAATTCCGAAGAACTGCAAAAGGAAATATTTGAAAAGGAAAAAATTCTTAGTAATGAATTAGATGAAGGGACTTTGAATGAAAAAATAAAAGAAATAGAAAATGTTGTTGAAGAAAATGTTGATAAAGCAAAAGAAAAATATGTTAAAGCTATGAAATATTATGAAAAACTTTCTTCAGAGAAACAAAAAAAATATTATCCTAAATTAAACGATTTGTACAAGAAAATAAATTCTAAAAATTAAATTTTTCTTAGTTTGAATTTAGATATTACTGATATTATAATTCCTACTGAAACCAATATTCCAAATATTGTGGCAAATAATCTAAAATCGATAAATTGTTCTATGTAAAATCCAGTTTTACCTAAGAATGATAAAGGTAATTCGCTTTTTTGTTCATTTTCTTCACTCATTAAATATTTACATGCTTTGATAACTGAGTTTATTTTTTCTAAAGCAACTGCATTATCTGTTCCGATATCCTTTTCTGCTTTATTTAATATTTCTGTTAATTCTTGACATTCAGAATTGTCTGAGAGAAGATCTCTTGCGAAACTTATTTTTGTTTGGATGTTTGTTTCTGAATTTAATACTCCGCTTGACTCTAGTGCATTAATAAAAATAGTTGATGTGTCTGTAAAATCTAAAGATTCTATGAATGCATTTATTTGAATTTCTAATGGGGCGTCTATTCGATAATTTTCAACAACTAAATTTGTTCTTAAGGTTGAATCTTTAGGTATTGATGCAAATACTTCTTGATCGAATTTAAAGACAATTTCTTCGTTTGATGTGTTTGCACTTAATCTTATATTGGATAAATCTTCATCCCATATATTTTTTAAGAATATTGGAATGTTTACAGTTCCATTTTCATATATTGCTGCAATTCCTGGTATAACTAAGGAAAATTCTTCAGGTTCATAAACTTCTTCTTGATATGGAACGGTGATTGTTTCTGTGATTGTTGTTGAACCTGAACTTGAGGAAGTTGTATCTTCGTTGGAATCTACATTTGTTATTTCTATTCTTACTACATTTGAATATGCTGTTTTGTTGAATGGGTCGGTTGCTGTGAATGTTGCATCACACCAACCAACCACCGTAGGGATAATTTTTAAGTTTTTATCTATAAAATCGAATCTTGCTAAAGAATTACAATTCGATGTTTGATTGTCTAACTTGAAATTCAAACTATTGTATTCGTCTTCGTTTAATTCTCCATCTTCGTTTAAGTCATCGTCTGGATCGTAAAAAACTTTGGTGTTGTTTATAGCTAGAGAAAAGAAATCTGTATATGTTACAGTTCCTGAAACAGAATCCTCTCCTGTAAGATTCGCTCTAGGATTTACATATATTGGAGGTCTATTAACGTGAGCAATATTCATTATCCATGTGAAATTAGAAACGCTATAAAAACTATCTTCTACAGAGACTACTAATGTTTTTCTTCCTGCTGTGGAGAAGTTGAAATATTTTGAAAATTCGTTTGTTGAATTTGATGAATAAATTAAATTTTCTTCATAATACCATCTGTATTTGTAATCATCTGTTCCATCTACTAAAACACCAAAAGTTACTGTTGTATTTTCATCAAAGTAAATTTCTTCTATAGGGGAATTGTTAAATGTGTAACTATTTTGTAGAACTGTGTCGTCGTCCCAAGGTTTTATTTGTACTATATCTGGGGGTAAAGATTGATTGTATATTGTGAAATTTATTTCTTGATAATCTAAAGCTGAAGAGTTATCTTTTACTGAAATATTTATTGAATATTTTCCAATATCTGTTTCTTCTGCAAGTATTTGTAATGATGCCGATGATTCAGATATTTTTGTTAAGTTTATTTTATAATCATCTAACGAATCGTTTAGACTAAAATTAAAAGTTAAATTATCTAAGTTATATAATAAATCTTCGTCAAAAACATAAATTGTTTGATTGTAAAGAATGTCAAATACTACATTTTTCATAGTTATATTGTTTATTATGGAGAAATTTCCATCATTATCTAATTCAGGTGGATCGTTTACATTAGTTATATTGAATACTAATTGTGTGCTGTTACTTGCTCCAGGATCGTCTGTGAAAGTTACTGTTAAATTATACTTTCCTGTTTGATTGTTTAAAGGTGTAAAATCTAATTTATATTCTGTTGTGGTTTCGTTGTCTGAAACAAATTCAGGAGATAGTGAACAATTTTCCCAATCTGAAGTTGGTAATGGATTTTTATATAAACAGTTCAGCGTTAATGTTAAGTTTTCGGCTTCATCAGTATCGTTTGCGCTTAAAGTTTTTATACAAGGAGAATCTTCTTCGCAATTTGAATCATTTATGTAATTTAAATAAGGTATTGTGTTATTTATTATATGTATTTTTGCAATTTTTGAGTGTTCTAGATTTGGCAAACCGTCGTCTTTCACAGTTACATTTAGAGTGTAATTTTCTTGTGTGTATAAATCATTTATAGTATATTTTGATGTTATCCAACCTGTTGTGGAGTTTATTATAAATAAAGTTTCATTATCTAAATAATATGTTAAATTTTCTCCTTCATATGTTTTTGAATCAGGATCTGTTGCATTTACTATGTAAATAAAATCTGTTCCTTTTGCCGCAGTTAAGTTGCTTATATTTATTCTATTTCTTGGATCAATTATTTCCAAAGAATTACTTTCATCATTAATGAAGGGTGGATCATTTGTATTTGTTATGTTGAAAATTATGTTTCGAGATTCGGATAACTCATAATCAAAAATATTTATTGTTACGTTTCTACAAACAACGAAATCGTTTGGGGTGTAAGGAAATGAATCCCAGAATGAGATGTTTATTTCTGAAGACGCAATTCCTTCTGTCCCATTACTTGTTCTTGTAAAATTCCACATGCTTGAATCTAAATCGCAATCAATGTTTTCTATTGTGAAATTTATTTCGTCATTATCAATATCTGTTGCATTTATTTGAAAATAAAAATTTTCTGTTTGATTTTGTATCGCGGAATTATTTGTCCAAGTTATATTTATTGGTGGTTGGTTTACGGAGGTAATTGTTAGTGTTAGAGTTGAATAATTTATGTTGTTTTCATCTTGTGAATCGTTTAAAGTTATGTTATATGTGTGTGTTCCTACATGTTTTCTTTGTGGTGTGAATGTGACTGTTCCTTGTTGGGTTTGTGTTGGATTTAGTATGAATTCTGAGTAATTTATGTTTGAAAGGTTTACTAAATTTGGGTGTGTGGATGTTGTTGTTAGGTTTGTATTTGAAAAATTTATGTAATTGGATTCTTCATCCCAAACATCTATTTCTAAAGTACAAGGAGATAATTCTGGGCAAGATTTTTCTAAGGGTGTGTTTGTGAATATTGGTGCATCGTTTACAGCATTAACTGTTACAAGAATGACATCTCCATATGAATTACTATTATCTGTGACATAAATTGTAACATATTTGGAGGTTTCATTTTCTCCTTCATTTAAATCTTCAAAGCTAGGATAAAATGTTATGTCTGCTAAAGTTCCTTGAGAATATGTTTGTATGCTAGATTTTTCATAAAGATCATCTTCTGCATATATTTTCCAAAAAATTTCATCACCATCAGCATCATATGCACTTAAACCCGTTAATGTTGTTGGACTATCTTCATTTAAATTTAAGTTCGATAAAGCAGAATCTATGTATGGGGCACTATTTACAATACTTTTACTCGAAGAATTTGTAGTTGAAGAATTAGTTTCATTATGTATTGTTACTGAACAAATCCACGAATCCCCTTTTTTAGTATCAGAATAATCAACACCGTTGTATAGTGGATTATTATATGTTGTAAATTCTATATTGTCTGTTATTGAAATTCCCGATATGTCATCTTCAGTCCAATGAAACCAACCTGATGAATTTTCTTTATACCACGTTATATCTGCAGTTAAAGTTCCGATACCTGTAGAGTTAAAAAAACATTCAAGGGTTCTATCAGTAGTTAAATTTCCACCACCATTTATGGAAGGACCAGAATTAAATGAAAGAGATATAACTAATGGCAATAACAATAATAAAAATACTGATACTAGAACTGCCTTTAACCTCATAATACCCCTACATGTGTTCTGTCGAGTTTATTATTTATAAAGCTTTGGTTCTATATATAAAGAATATATTTAAAAATAAGTGTCTATTCCCTTTTTCTATATTCTATTTTTTTTGTAATAGAATAGAGGTAAGAATGGATTTTACTATGCAAGAATTGTATAAAGGTGTTGGTGAAGAAGGCCAAAAAAAACTTAAAAATAAAACTGTAACTATAATAGGATTAGGCGGTATTGGTTCAACAGTTTTACAAATACTTGCAAGAAATGGTGTTAATTTAAGAATAATAGATAGAGGTAGAATTCTTGAAAAAGATTTACCTAGACAAACTCTTTTTAGACTTGATGATGTTACTAAATTTAAAGCTAAACAAGCAAAGAAAATTTTAGAAGAACTTAACAATGAAATAAATGTTAAAGTTTTTCATGAGGATTTGAATAAAGATAATCTTTTTTTAATTGAATCTGATTTAATTGTAGATTTGACAAATAATCTTGATATAAGTATTTTGATAAATAAATTTGCTCTTGAAAAAAGAATTCCTTATATTTTTGCAAATTTCGCAGGAGATAAAGGACATCTTTTAATTGTTGATAGGGCTCAATCTAAGAAAAAAGGTCCTTGTGTTGATTGCATTAAAGACAGATTAAAATTTGAATCTTTGGACGATATTGGTGTTTACTCACCTATCACTCATATGATGGCTGCGCTTGTAGCAAATGCAGTTTTTAAAAACTTATTAGATATTGGCAACATTACAAAATTATTATCTGTGGATATTATGAAAACAGAAATAAGGCATTGTACTGTTGAAAGAGATAAGAAATGTGAAGTATGTTTAGGAAAGTGATTTTATATGATTAGTGAAGAGAAGTTAAATAAATTTAGAGAAAAATTAATTTCTTGTGAAAGACCTTTGTTCTTATTTGATGATGATCCTGATGGTTTATCTTCCTTTTTAATTCTTTATAAAATGGTTCAATGTGGAACTGGTTGGCCAATAAAAGGTGCAATTATTGACGTTAATCTTGCAAAAAAAGTAATTAATTATGCTCCTGATTTGATAGTTGTTTTAGATAAGGCTGAAATAGATCAAGATTTTATTGATGAAGTTAAAATTCCGATAATTTGGTTAGACCACCATAAACCTGTTAAGAGGGAAAGAATTTTTTACATAAATCCTCAAATAGATGATTTGGGTGATGATGTTGCAACTAGTTATTGGGCATATAAAATTTCTAAAAAAGATGAGTGGATTTCTGCTGTTGGAATAATAAGTGATTGGCAAATGCTTCCTAAAGATTTGGATAAAATATTTCGTAAAACTTATCCTGAATTATTACCTAAAAATGTTAAAGATCCTAAGAAAGCTTTGTTTGATTCGCCTATGGGTGTGTTATCAAAAATATTCTCATTTAATTTGAAGGGTAAAACTGATCAAGTTTTGAGTTCTGTAAAAATTTTATCCAGGATTTCAGATCCTTTTGAGTTATTAGAAGGTAAAAATCCTCAAACAAAATTGGTTTTGAAAAGATATAATGCTCATAAGGAAAGTTATGAAAAAATTTTAGATTCAATTCAAATTACGGACGATAAAATAATTTTATTCAAATATTTTGGTAATGAAAATTCTTATACGACTGACTTAGCAAATGAATTGTTAAATAATTATCCTGATAAAATAATAATTGTTGCTAGAGAAAGTAATAATTCATTTAAGTGTTCTCTTAGAAGTGGAAAAATTAGAATAGACACTATATTGGAAAAAGTTCTTTCGGGTATGAATGCTAGTGGTGGCGGACACCCTCATGCTTGTGGTGCTGTGGTTCCTTCAGAGCAATTCGATACTTTTGTACAACATTTTAGAGAAGAATTACATTAATTTTCTAAATCAATAAAATGAAAGTTTTTTAAATGAAATAAAATTCGCTAGAACAATGCCTCCTTGGCTTAGTGGCTATAGCGGTCGCCTAGTAAGCGACAGGTCCCGAGTTCAACTCTCGGAGGAGGCTTATTTTCTAGAAAATAATTTTAGTTAGATTTGTTTTAACTAAGATTTGAAATGCTGAATTAAAGCCTCTATTGACTATATTCGAGTACTACTGCGCAGTAGTGAGAAATCGAAAGCTTTATATACTAGTTTCTCTTTTCATTATATATAGAGACGTATTTTATAGTGACGGATATTTTGGCTTGGAGAGACATGTTATTCTCATAATATGCTTCCAAAAACACACCTCACACACCCTTTTTGAAGTATTTCCAAGCCAAATAATCCTATTCAATTATTTCTTGTAATAAATTATTCACATAATCCATAGGGCCGTCATTTAGAATTATTACATCAAAGTTTTCTTTGTATTTGTTTAAAGATTCTTCTACTTTTTCATTTAGAAATCCTATTTTTATAATAACTTCGTGATCAGTTCCATCAGCCATAGCTGCATCTCCTAAAGAATCTCCTAGAAGAATCACATTTTTTCTTTTTGAAATTGAATTTAAATATTTTTTATTTGTTATAGAAACTTCTGATTTATTGAAAACATGAATTATTTTATCTTTATAATTTGTGATAAACCCATTTTTGTCGAATTCAAAAATATTTGATATTATATGTATGTTAGGAGTTAATTTATTTTCTTGTATTAAATATTTTTCAATAAAATTTCCAAAACCTGATGAAAATATTAGAAGAGGGATTTGATGACGATATAAATTATTTAAAAAGTCTGAAACACCTTCACGCAATATTTTGGGATAAGATAGAACTACATCTGCTACATCTTTTTCATTTAATTTAGAATCTATTAGAAGTTGTTTATGTTTTGACCACCATTCAGTCATTTTTTCACACTTGTATTTTATATCTATATTTGTATCTATTTCTATTGGATGGTATTCTTCAAATAATGCAAATGCTTTTTTTGGATAATCAGGTGTTAAATAATTTCCATGTCTTAATAGTGCTATTGTTGACATTGCTTTTTTTCCTTCGACAAATCCTTTTGTTAAAGTTCTATCAAAATCTGAAACTATGTGTAATTTATTTTTTCCTTCTTTTTTAATTTTAGAAATTTTTTCATTTAATTTAGAGGGATTGGATATTATTATATTTTCCATTTTAGAATTTAAAACCTTTTATTTTATTTTGAAAGAGTAAAAACCTAAAATTTGAGATTTTTCATTCCTCCTTTTTGCATTTTCTGCATCATTTTTTGCATGTCTTTTTCTGAACCATCCATTCCTTTCATGGTTCGCATTAATTTCTTAGATTGTTTGTATTGTTTTAAAAGTTGTCTTAATTCAGATATATCTATTGCTGCACCTTTGGCAATTCTATCTAAACGATTTCCTTTTATTATATCTGGATTTTCAAGTTCTTCTTTGGTCATTGAATTCATAAGATATTTCCATTTTTCAATTCTTTCTTCTTGACCTTCTAACATTTCTTTTGGAATGTTCATCTTTCCCATTCCAGGTATTAAGCTAACTATTTTGGATAGAGAACCCATTTTTTTCATGGAAGACATTTGTTGATATAAATCTAGAAGATTAAATTCTCCTTTTAGCATCTTTCTTCCAAGATCTTTTGCTTGATCTTCATCCATTGCTTCTTGGGCTTTTTCTAGGAGCGCTTCTAAATCTCCCATTCCTAGTAGACGACCTATAAATCCTTCTGGTCTAAATTCTTCGAAAGCATCAACTTTTTCTCCAACTCCTATGAATTTTATTGGTGTGTTGGTTACAGAACATGCAACAAGTGCACCTCCACCTCTTGCAGTACCGTCTAATTTTGTTAATATTACTCCAGTTACATTACATGAATCATGGAAAGCTTGTGCTTGTTTTTGAGCAGATTGTCCTATGTCTGCATTCATAACTAAAAGAGTTTCGTCTGCTTCAACTGTAGAGTTTATTGAATTTAATTCTTCTATTAACTCTTCGTTTAATGCATCTCGTCCTGCAGTATCTACTATGACTAAATCATATTTCTGTAAGTCTTTTTGAAATTCGTTATATATTTTTACAGGATCATTTAATTCTGGTTTTCCATAAACATCTACACCTACAGATTTTCCTAATTGCATTAATTGTTTATGTGCGGCAGGTCTCCATGTGTCGATTGAAAGTAGAGCAATTTTTTTTCCTCTTTTTTTAAAGTAATTTGCTAACTTTCCTGCAGAGGTTGTTTTACCGTTACCAAATAAACCAACTAACATTAAGACGAATGGTTTTTTGTTTAAATTAATTTTAGAATCGCCTTTTCCAACTAAGGAAACTAATTCTTCATAAACTATTTTTACTAAGAAATCTTTTTTGGAAATTCCTGTGGGCACTTCTTCTTTTAACGCTCTTTCTTTTATTTTTTTACCTATTGAAAAAACTAAATTAACATTTACATCTGATTGTAAAAGAGCTCTTTGAATTTCTTTAACTAATTCATTTATTTGTTTTTCATCTACGAAAAGAGAATTTGTAATTTTGGAAAGACTTTCCTTTAATGAGTTTCCTAATTTTTCTAGGACCATTTTTTAGTTCTCCTAAATATCTATGTTTTCTACTAATTTAGCGTTTTTCTCAATGAATTCTTTTCTTGGTTCTACATCTCCACCCATAAGAATGTGGAATGTGTGATTTGCTTCAATCGCATCACTTATAGTTATTTTTTTCAACACTCTTGTTTGAGGATCCATTGTTGTATCCCAAAGTTGATCTGGATTCATTTCTCCTAAACCTTTGTAACGTTGAATGTGAATTCCTTGTTCTGTTCCAAGTTCTTTTAAAATTCTTTCTTTGTCTTCATCATCTAACGCATATTGTTTTGAGTTTCCTTTTTTAATTAAATATAATGGAGGCTGTGCTACGTAGACATAACCTTTTTCAATTATTTCTGGCATGTGTCTGTAAAAAAATGTTAAAAGTAGTGTCATAATATGACTTCCATCAACATCTGAATCAGTCATAGTAATTATTTTATGATATCTTAATCTAGATATGTCGAATTCATTTCCAATTCCTGTACCTAATGCTGAAATCATTGTTACAATTTCATTACTTGAAAGTATTTTCTGTAATCTTGCTTTTTCTACGTTTAATATTTTTCCACGAAGAGGAAGAATTGCTTGCGTTTCTTTGCTTCTAGCTTGACGTGCACTACCACCTGCTGAATCTCCTTCTACAATAAAAATCTCACATTTGGATGGATCTTTTT
>CAYSFC010000010.1:0-24168 GCA_964430665.1 uncultured Methanosarcinales archaeon
CCGGAAAGTTTCCGGAAATTAATAATTAAATAATTTTTTTATTTCAGAAGTATTAAGTATTTTTATTTTATTTTGTAATTTTAATTGTTTATCATCACTCCAAATAATGCTATTTTTATAATTTAAAGCACATGCAAAAAATACAGCATCATCAATATCAATATTTTTCACAATTTTTATTGCTTCTTTTTTATAATTTAATAAATCTTTATTGGAAACAATAATTACTTTAGTTAATAAAATTTTTAATAACAAATTAAAATCTTCTTTATTCATTTTTGATTTTATTAATAATTCTTCAATATGATTATTTATTTCTTCAAAAATAAACTCTGGGAACAAAAATAATTCATCGTATTCTAATATTATTTTTCTCGTTAAAGAATCTTTAATTAAAGCTGAAAATAAAATATTGGAATCGATAACTATTTTCATTAATTAAACCTCTTTGAAGCAAGATTTTTTATTTTTTTATTGAAATCTTCAACATCTTTTTTTGTCAATTGACTTTTTTTAGCTAATTTTTCAGCCAATTCTAATGTTTCAATTTTTTCAATAATTGCTTTTCTAGCAACTTCACTCCATCGAATTTCTGAAAAGTGTTTCATACTTTGATGAATTTCGTTTGGAATTGATAAAGTCATATTTGCCATATTTATCACCTACAAATATATATGTGATATCACATATATAAATTTTTTGGTGTGTAATTTATTAAGTTAAATATAGTTAATACTAACTTATATTCATATTCGAGTGAGAAAAAACCGGAAAGTTTACGGAAATAGTAAGATTTAAATTAAACAAAATAAACTAAAAATCATGCAAATTAGACACTTCAAACTAAAGAATCCTTTCTTCCTAGCACCAATGGAAGCAGTAAATTGTACTTCATTTAGAATTTTATGTTTAAGAAGAGGTGCAGGATTAGTTTTCACAGATTTAATAGATGCAGACGAATTTACAGATTTTACAAAAGAGAATTCAAAATCAGAAGCAATAAAAAAATTCATAAATCCTCAAAAAGAAGATCATCCATTAGCAATACAATTAGCAGGATCAAAAATAGAAAATTTAATTTTCACAATAAACTCCTTAGAAAATTATTGTGAATTATTTGATTTTAATATAGGTTGCCCTCTAGGAAAAATTCTAGGAAAAAAAGCAGGATGCTATTTAATGAAACATCCACAAAACCTTTACAAAATAATCTCAGAACTAAGAAAATCAACAACAAAACCATTAACAGTAAAACTTCGTTCAGGATGGGATGATAATTCAATAAACGCAATAGAAATAGCAAAAGAATTAGAAAAATTAGGAGTAGATGCAATAACAATACATGCAAGAACAAAAACACAAGGCTATCAAAAACATTCAGATTGGAATTTAGTAAAAAAATTAAAAGAAACAATTTCCATTCCAGTAATTCTTTCAGGAGATGTATTTAATGCCTACGATGCAAAATTAGCTTTTGAAAAAACAAACTGTGATTTTATAATGATAGGAAGAGGAGCAAAAGCAAATCCAAGTATTTTTTCACAATTACAAAATTATAAAACATCAAAAAAACCAAATGTAACAACAATAACTTACAATAAATTTGAAGTAAATCCAATAAAAGATTTCAAAGAATGGTTACAACTATACAAAGAAATAGAAAACAGAAACAACTTCTCAGAAATTAAAGATCATGCCTTATGGACAAGCATAGAATGTAAAAATAACAAAGAAATAAAACAAAAATTAATTAGATCACAATCAGAAGAAGAATTAATTAATATAATAAATTCTTTAGAATTCTAATTCATATATTCTTTCATAATTTTAACATATTTTCTAACTTCTTCAAATACTTCTTCATTTTGCATATTTTCCAAAGAATAATTCATAATAGGCCTAACTGATTCAATTTTAGTTCCAAAATTTTTCATCCAATTCAATCTAGGAAATACCCAAAGATGAAACCAAGAATTTGTATCTTCGTTTTGAAAAAAATAAACATCCTCAACACCTAAAATTTCTCGCATACCTTTTCTTAATTTTCGAAGTAAAAATATAAATTCTTCGCATTCCTCATCAGTAAACTCATCAAACGAATCAATCTTTCTAACTGTGGCAATGCTGAAAAAACCAGGAATAGGAATTTCCCAGTCTTGTCCTATTTTGAATAATTTTGTTTCAATTACAACCTCGTCTTGAAACAATATTTTTTCTGCCATACATCAAGTTTATTATATAAATATTTAAACCTTATTTTATTTTAAAAACACAGTTTTTCATTACATAATAGTAACAATACTAAATTTTATATATAAACCTGAAATTGAAATACAGGGTGATTAGATGAAAAAACCATTTACAAATACTAAATTAGATAATTTCTTCCAAAAAATGGATAATCTGGGATTAGCTCTAACTTATGATGATGTAAAATTAGAAACTAATTATTCTGAAATAATGCCTGATGAAACTATATTAAATTCATATTTTTCAAGAAATATTTCTTTAAAAATTCCAATCATATCTGCAGCAATGGATACAGTAACCGAAAATAAAATGGCAATAGCTTTGGCAAAAGCAGGAGGAATTGGAGTAATACACAGAGGATTATCGCCTTTAAAACAAGCTGAACAAGTGAATTCTGTAAAATTATATATGAATGGCCTAATAAAAAAACCAGTCACATTCCAACCAAATCAAACATTACAAGAAATTGTTTTAAGAAAACAAGAAAAAAATTACTCTTTTTCAACATTTCCTATCGTTGATGAAAATTTCAAATTAATTGGTTTGATAACAAGTTCTGATTTTGATTTTTGTAATGCAAACACATACATAAAAAATACCATGACTAAAGATTTATTTACAATGCCGGAGAATACATCTATAAAACAAGCATACGATATTATGAAAAAAGAAAAAAGAAAAATACTTCCTTTAATTGATGAACAAAGAATTTTAAAAGGTTTATATGTTTGGAAAGATGTAAAACGAATTATTGAACAAAATAATAATTTTATTAACACAGATACTAATGGGCAATTACGAGTTGCTGCCGCAATAGGAGTACACGATTATGAACGCGTTGAAAACTTAATTTACAAAAATGTAGATGCTTTAGTTATAGATACTGCACATGCAGATACAAAAGGAGTTATTGAAACAATAAAAGAACTAAAGAAAAAGTATGATGTTGATGTTGTTGTAGGAAATATATCTTCGCCTGAATCAGTAAAAAGATTAATTAGTGCTGGTGCAGATGCAATAAAAATAGGACAAGGACCTGGAAGTATATGTACTACAAGAATTATTGCAGGTATTGGCGCACCACAGCTAACAGCAATATATGAATGTGCAAAACAAGCAAATATTTATGATCCTACAATACCTATAATTGCAGATGGTGGTTTAAAATATTCAGGAGACATACCTGTAGCTATATCTGCAGGAGCAGATGCAGTTATGATGGGAAGTATGTTTGCAGGTACGGAAGAAAGCCCAGGAGAAATAATTTATTATAATGGAAGACAATGGAAATCATATAGGGGTATGGGAAGCCTGTCTGCTATGCAAGATAGCAAATCTTCAAGAGAAAGATATGGACAAAAAGATACTGGTAAAGATTCAATAATTCCAGAAGGAATAGATGGATTAACTCCTTTCAAAGGCTCAATTGATAAAATCATAATACAATACATAGGTGGACTTCAAAGGGGAATGGGTTATTTAGGAGCGAAAACAATACAAGAATTAAAAGAAAAATCAAATTTTCATAGAATAACGTCTGCAGGAGTAAAAGAATCACATCCACATGATGTTGTTATAACAAAAGAAGCACCAAATTATAGTAGAGGCAATTAAGATGAAAACTAATTTTCAAGATGAAAAATATATAAAACGAATGTTAGATTTACAAAATATAGAAACAATTCCGGGTTTACATCAAAAAAATTCTCACGAATCTTTTGTGTCTAGAGTATGTTCAGGCGATTATTATGCAGGTTCTGAAAATAATATTTTATATCCTATAATTGAAAACAATGATGTTATTGTTGTTGCAGGTGCATTTTTTGGCGATGAAGGAAAAGGAAAAACTGTTGATGCTGTTGCAGAACATCATGATGTAAAATTAATTGCAAGAGTAAACTCAGGAGAGAATGCAGGACATACTGTTTATTACAACGGAAAAAAATATATATTTCATTTAGCACCTTCAGGAATTTTTTCAGGCAAAATTAATGCTATAGGTCCAAATTGTGTAATGGATATAGTTAGTTTTATGGATAATGAAATAAAACCTTTAGCAGAAGACAAAATTAGTTATTCTAATTTATTTGTTGGAAATGTAAATCTAGTTTTTCCACATCATAAAATAATAGATGCGTTAGGTCAAGCAAACTCTTCCACTCTCAAGGGCATGTCTCCAATACATTCATCAAAAGTTAGAAAAAAAGGATTAAGATTAGATGATTTATGTGCATCTTATAATCATCAAGCAAAACTTTTAGAAACTGATATGAAAATTTATAATGCATTAATGAAATATCATCAAACAGATGAAGGTTTATTAATTGAAAGATTTACTGAACAAAATAAAGTTAATAAAGTTATTCCTGACCACGTAATGAATTTTTTGAAAGCAAAAGATAAAGTCACATACACTTTAGATTTGTATAATGATTATTTTCATTCAAAAACATTTCCTAAAAGAGAAAACGTAAATTGGTTAATTGAAAAAACTTTGGAGCACGGTAATAAGGTTTTACTAGAAGGACCTCAATCGTATTTTTTATCAAATATGGTTTCTACTCATTGGAGATCTTCAACTTCTGCTGACACTACTGCAGCAGGTGTGATGGCGGCCGCAGAATATAATTTAACTAAATATAAAACAGCAGTTATTAATGTTCATAAAACTCCGGCTTCTTCAAGAATTGGATTGGGTGCAAACCCTGCAGGTTATGTATCTCAAGATATCTTTTCCAAAAACGGTATTTGTACATTAGAACAACTCGCAGGAATTTGTGAAGATTATGAGAAAATAGAAGAACAATTCTTTGCATCTGTGGGTAAAAACGGAATTCTTAATCCAACAACATATTATGATAAAGAAGGTAATACTTATCCTATTAGTGTTGCAATGGCAATTGCTTCAGCAAAACAATTTAATGAACACGGTGCAACAACACTAAAACCAAGAATAACAGGAATGTTTGATTGTGTTGCTCATTCCAAAGTTAATAAAGTTCAAGGACCTTATTTAACTATTTCGGCTTTAGACAGAGGCGATTTTAGCAATAAAGTAGGACTTGTTATTGCATATGCAGTTTCAAACATGGGAAATGAAAAATTAATTTCCAACGGAAGACAATATAATCATGGAGATTTAATTATGCCTGGAAACCCCATTCCTAATGAAAATGTTTTACACAGTTGTGTTCCTGTAATTAAAGTAATGGATGGTTGGAAAGACACTCCCTTAGGTAAAAGAAGTTTTGCAAAAGGTGAAAAATTACCTAATAATGTAAATAAATTTTTATCTGAAATTGAATCAAGAACTGGCGCAGAAATAATTTCAATTGGTAATAGTCCTGAAAGATATGGTTTAATTTATTTAAATTAATTTTATTTCAATACTTGAAATTTTTTTCATTTCAATACTTTGCCGGCTTTCATATACCACATATACATATCTAACTCAGCACAATTCATTTTCAATTCTTTAGCTAATTTTTTAAATATATTCTCAATTAAAAAATAATTATTCTTATTCAAACTCTTAGGTTTTTCTCCTATAAAATTATTCTCAACAAAAAGATTCAAAATATGTCTATCTAAAATAGCATAATCAGTATAACCTACATTACGCAAAAAATGAGAACTTTCTTTCCAACCTAAACCTTTAATATTTTTTTCAATAAATTCTCGAGGATCTTCCACATTTTTCAAAATAGTTTTAATTTTAGAAAACTGACGAGCTTCCACTATATATTTGGCTTTATTGTTATGAAATCTATGATTATTTTTTCTAATAACTGAAACAACTTTCTCTAAAGGATATTCTAAGAATCCTTTTAAACCCATCTCTTCTTGAATTTGTAAAGCTGTTTGAGCTTTAGAGTTAGCAGTTAATATACAAAAGCAAAGTTCAGAGAACCACTCATCATCTCCTTTTTTACCAAGAGTTTTAAATTCTTTCAATCTTTTATTTATTTCTTTAGAAATAGAGCTTTTCTGTAATTTCAAAACATCAAATTTTAAAGACATAACAAAATAAAAAACAAAAGAATATATAAAAGTTAAGAAAAATTATTCTAACAATTTACTTAAAGATTCTCCTCTATGTGTGTTTATAATTGCTTTTGCAAAATAATTCTCTACAGGAACTTCATTATACCAAGGATTTTTTTTATATTTTTCTTCTTGATGTATGGTGTTTGATACTACAACACCATTTAGAATGCCTTTTTTATAAGCTTCACTAACTCTTTCAAATGCAGGATCATTAAATAAACCATGACTCACTCCAAAATAAACTTTATTAGCACCATGATTTTTAACAAGTTCTGCACCTGTTCCAAGAGTTCCAGCAGTTGCAATCATATCATCAATAAAAAATACATTTTTCCCTTCAACATCTCCCAATAAATACATCTTATCAACATGACTTCTCTTTGAATAATCTCTAAATTTAGCTGCGATTGCAAAAGGAACTCCCAACCTCTTACCATAATACTCTGCTCTTTGAGCGCCGCCTGTATCTGGAGAAACTATAACTAAATCATCCGTTCCTATTTTCTCAACAACATATCTCATAATTTCTTTTGAAGCATGTAAATTATCAAAATGAGCTTTTCTAAAAAATCCTGCTGTTGCTTCATTATGAATATCTAAAGTAATAACTCTATTTGCACCAACATCTTCCAATTCTCTTGCAACCATTGCAGCAGTTATTCCTTCCCTTCCCTTTGCCTTATCTTGTCTTGAATAAGGATAATAGGGTATTACTGCAGTAATTCGTCTAGCGTCCGATCTTCTAGTTGAATCTATGGTTGTTTTCAAATCAACATAATTATCGTTAAGCGAAAATCCAAAACTTCTATTTTCTACATCTTGAAATATATATACATCTTTATTTCTAATACTTTGATCGATTATTGTTTTTAATTCATCATTAGGAAAAGTCTTAGGAGATGTTTTTATAACTATAGAACCTTCATAATCATAATCTCTTTTCATTCTTTCTTCTATTTTGTCAACAACCTTCTTAGCGAAATGCTCCCCTCCCCCACACATAATAATTCCTAATTTATTCATATTAACTACCCCACAACCAGAACACTCTTTAACATTCTTTTAAGCTTTTCTATGCTATAAATACTATATTTATAAACATTTATAAAGTAAGAATTTCTTCTCCTTTTTGATGTCTTTATATAACCAAGATCAAATAGTAACTTCTAACAAAATAGAAATAAAACCTTTGTTTGAAGAAACATATAAAAAATTACTTGGAGATAGATATGAAGAGTTCATGAAATTCTCTTTCACATATTTAAGAAAATGTATTCGAGTAAACACATTAAAAATTTCAATAGAAGAATTAAAAGACAGATTAGAAAAACAAGGCTGGGTTCTTGAACAAATCCCTTGGTGTAAAGAAGGATTTTTTGTCCAGGGAAATAAAGACGAACATAGATTCGATGTAGGAAATTTAATTGAACACACTCTAGGATATTTTTATGTTCAAGAAGCATCTTCAATGATTCCACCAATAGCATTAATACAAGGCATTAACAGCGAACAGAATGCTGAGGATGAAAACCAGAACCCTGATTCGCAGTTAGCGAACGATTTTGTCGTTCTTGATCTTTGTGCAGCACCTGGAAGTAAAACAACTCAATTAGCACAGTATATGAATAATCAAGGGGTTTTATTTGCAAATGATGTGGATGTTTCAAGACTTATGCCCTTAACTTTAAACTTACAAAGAATGGGAGTTCATAATACAATAATAACTCATAATGCAATGAACAGATTTTTTCCAAATGAAAAATTTAAAAGGGAAAAAACTGAATTTGATGCAATTTTAGTTGACGCACCATGTTCAGGTACTGGAACAATAAGAAAATCTTTCAAAGTTTTAGAAATGTACTCAAAAAGTTTAATTGGAAGAATGGTCAAAACACAAAGAAAATTAATAAAAGACTCCTTTGAACTTTTAAAACCTGGAGGCGTAATGGTTTATTCAACATGTACACAAGAACCTGAAGAAAATGAAGCAATCGTTTCGCATTTATTAAATAAATTCCCTAATGCAAAAATAGAGAAAATAAAATTAAATATTAATCGTTCAGAACCCATTTTAGAATGGAATGGTGAAAAATACAGAGAAGAATTAAAAGATGCAATAAGAATATATCCTCAAGACAACGATTCAGAAGGATTTTTTATATGTTTAATCAGAAAACTCCCATAATTTTTTTAAAAAATAAAAATAAAAAAATTTAATTAGTTCTAAACAAGACTACTGGAAATCATATACACTATTGCAAAAATAGCAACAATAGCAACCAAAGCAATTATCCATAAATTGTTTTGTTCCTTTTCTTTTTTCTTAGCCATTTTATCACCTAATTAATCTCTAAATTCCAAAGTAACTTCTTTCTTAAAAGATGCTTCTTTCGCACAAGTCAATGTACCTTCACAGTTATCAGGAATTGCATATATGTACATCTTAGATTCACCATCTTCTAAAGTTCCATCATCTACAATCTTAGTTGTAACTGTTAATGAAGTTTCTTCTCCAGGTTTTAAAAATATTTTATCGAAAGAAGTTTCAACTTCAGCTCCAGGATAAGATTCAACATATATGTAAAAAGTTGCATAAGTATTACCTGAATTTTTTATTTTATTAACTCTTTCTTTTGTAAGAACATCTCCAGTTTCTCTTGTATCAAAATCAAAACGCATATTTCCTAAAAGAAGTTCAACATCAACAGAAGTTTTATCATATCCTTTTTTTATACAAATAGCGTCTGCAGAATTAGGATCAAAATTAGGATTTGTTCCAAAACAATAACTCAATTTAGGAGTTTCACCAATGTAAGGTAATATAATATTCAAATCCAATGTATGTGTTCCTGATTCTAATTTATTATCATAAACTATGTCACTCAAAGAAGAATCCATTTGAGGATTTAAAATTTTTAAGTAAACAGTCTTCTTCTTCAACAAACTTGAATCTGAAAATTTATAATCTACCTTAACATAACCATCATACAATTTTATATCTTCTCTTTTAACTAAAGAATCTTGATTAGGTCCTTCTACATAACGAAAATTTGAAGGTAAGAATTTTGTTATAATCTCAGATTCTTCCAATGATGGATACGATTTTTCTAACTGTTCATTTTCATAATCTTCTAAAGCGTCATTTAATTGATCAACAACTTCATTAGGAATTGTTGGACAATCTTTAGCATCTTTAACAACAGTTCCATCCATACAAACAATGTCTGGTGCACATGCATTAAAAACTAGAACTAAAATCAACATACTTATAAGCATTAATTTATTTTTAATCATTTAAGTTTCCCCCTTACTTATTTTTTAATTAATTAATACTAATAATTTAAATACTTTTGTATAAATCCTATGATTTATGCATGAAAAAAAAGTAATTTCAAAGAATATTCTAGTACAAGACACTATTTTCAAACAAGCTACAGGATTAATGTTTAAGAGAAATATGTCTGATTTTGCCATGATATTTCCATTTAAAAAGCCAAGAAGAGCAAACATAACTATGTGTTGCGTGTTTTTTCCAATAGATGTGTTATTTGTAGATGACAGAAACATAATAATAGAATACAAAAAAGATTTAAAATCTTTCCAAAATTATTCTTCAAAATCAAAAGAAGTTTCGCTATTTATTGAACTTCCTGAAGGAACTATTTCTAAATTAAATTTAAGTATTGGTTCAAGAATTAAATGGGATAAAAATTCAATAATTTTCCTAAAATAACCATTAATACGTGTTTTTAGAGCAATAAAAATCATAACATATATAAATAGGTATTTCTATATTAAGAAACATTCCTTAAGCTGTTTAGCTGAACAATGCGCTCAGTAAACAGGAATTGGGGTGTGGGAGATTAGTGTAGTCTCTTGTATTCGAAATAAAAAAACAAGGTGAAATAATGAACAAAGGAGAATTAGTTGAAGCAATTGCAAAAAAAGTAGAAATGCCAAAAAGTCAAGTAGATGAAGTTGTTAAATCTTTAATTGACATTATCGGTAAAACTGTTAGAAAAGATCCTAAAGGAGTTCAGTTAGTTGGACTAGGAACTTTCAAATCAGTTAAAAGAAAAGCAAGAACAGGAGTTAATCCAATGACTGGAGAAAAATTAAAAATTCCAGCAAGAAAAGCTCTAAAGTTCAAAGCAAGTGCAAACTTGAAAAAACTTTGAATTTAATTTTGGCTACTTCGGTAGCCTTCATTTCTTTTAGTTAATTATTTAAACATCAATCTTATTCTTATATTATGGATTCAGATAAATTAAAATTACTAAAGAACGAGGCTAAAAGTTTAAAACCTGCAATTATAATAGGCAAAAACGGTCTTTCAGATACAACAATAGAACAAATTAAATTATACATTAAAGCAAATAAAATTTGTAAAATAAAATTATCTAGAAATTTCTTAGATTCTCAAGAAAGTTCAAAAATAGAAATTGCAAATAAATTAAAAGAACTTACAGGTTCAGAATTAATCGATCAAGTCGGTTTTGTAGTTGTTTTATGGAAACGATAGTTTTAAAAGAATTTCTTTTTAATAAAATGTTATGTTGTTAAACATAGATAAAATTGGATTTAGAAAATTTATAAAAACAACACTTTTAGATTCATTATTTTATTTTGTATGTTACATATATTTTGCATATTATTCTCCGTACCTTTCAACATTAGGTTGGACTGAAGGATTAAAAGGAATATTTTTCGCTTTATTTTCGATGTGTGGAATATTTTTCGCTCCATTTGTGGGAACTTTATCCGATAAATTAGGCAGATTCAAAATAATAATATTTGGAATTATTTTAGAAGCAACAGTTTTATTGGGTTATGTTTATTTAACAAACACCATTACAATATTTCTCCTAAGAATATTATCTGCATTAGCTTTCAACGCAGTTATTGTTAGTGGAATATCTAGAATTAACGATGTTGTCAAACACAACAAAACAAGAAGTGCTGCAAATGGATTTTTTAATTCAATGCTCTCAATCGCAGCAGTAATTGCTCCAATGGTTGGAGGATTCATAGCAGATAATTATGGTTACACACAAGTTTTCTTAGTTTCCTCATTAACAATGTTATTAATATTATTTGTATTCTTATTATTGGATGTTTTCTTTTATAATGATTCTCTACAAATTCATAGAACTCATACCAACTTAACAAAACGAGATTTAAATCCTTTCATAAATGTTATAGATGTCATGAAAATAAAAGAATTGAGGAGATTATCTTTCATGGGTATGGCTGTAAATTTTTCATTACCTTTAGCAAGCTTAGTTTTACCATATTTAATAATACAAAAAATGGGACTAAGTAATTCACATTTAGGTATGTCTATATTTTTGCTTTCTTTTCCAGCAATCTTTCAATTTTTTTTAGGTTCTTATTCTGATAAAGTTGGATCAGGAAAATCTATACTTATAGGCGCCTCTATCTCTGCAATAGGTTTAATTCTCATGTTTTTTGCAAAAAGTTATGAGATTTTACTCATACTATTAGTTTTAAGATCTTTAGGAACTTCTTTGTGGAACGTTTCAGCCTATTCATATATTTCTTATTTTGGTGAAAAATACAATATAGAAGGAAAAGTTGTAGGTTCATATCTGTCTTTATCTAGAACATCCTCTACGTTAGGTTTTTTGGTATCTGGATTACTTTTAGTATTTTTAGCAGAACAAATATTTTTAGTGTATGCAACAATAATAGTTTTAGCATTATTCTTACTCGGAAAACACTTTTGGATGGTTAAAACTCCCACAGAAGACTAAAATCACCTTTTAAAATTTATTCGATAGTTTTTTAAATGTTATTTATTACAAAATGTATATGTTTAAATTAAAAAGAGGTATGTCCCCCTTAATTGCAACAGTATTCTTAATAGCTTTCGCTGTAGCTTTAGGTGTAATGATTATGAATTGGAACCCTGAGAATACAGAAGCAAATCTTCAGGTAGGAAATATTTGTAAAAAACTAACTATTTCTTTGGATAACCCTCCTTGTTATAATGAAAAGAGCTTAACTTTCTCTGTAAAGAACATAGGACAAGAGAAAATTGACGCTTTAAAAATAGTTTCTAAAGGAAAAGATGTAGATTCTGAACAAATAATTAAAGGTACTACTACGATTGCAACAGAATCAGTTACAAAAACAATACCTTTTTTATATGATACTTCCTTAGAAATTTATGTTGTTCCACTATATTCAGATGGTGACGATTTAATTTCATGTGATGATAAAAAAATAAATTTTGGAAAACTTAGTGTTTGTTCCTAAGATTTATATATAATTTAGATTCTCTAAAGTAGTAATCAAATAAATAAGTAAAATTATTAATAAATACCATGAAGGGAAAATATGAAAATAACTTTTGACTTCAACAAATCTATAGACGAAAATGCTTCAGAGTATTTTACAAAATCTAAAAAATCTAAAAAAAAATTAGTTGGAGCAAAAGAGACTCTCCAAAAATTCGAAGAAAAAAACAAAGAAGAGTTTGAAAAAGAAGTTAAAGGAGAAGTAAAATTCACAAAATTAGATACTTCAAAAAAACCTTGGTTTGAAAAATTTCATTGGTTTATTTCTTCAGATAATTATTTTATAGTTGCTGGAAGAGATGCAACAACAAACGAAATTGTAATTAAAAAACACACATCTTCTAAAGATTTGGTTTTTCACACAGATATGGCAGGATCTCCATTCGCAGTAATTAAAAAAGATTCAAAAGACATTAAATTAATAAATGAAGAATTAGAAGTTCCTACAGGAGAAATATCTGAAAAAACAATAGAAGAAACAGCTGCCTTTGTTGCAATGTATGCTAAATCTTGGAAACTAGGTTTATCAGATATAAAAGTTTTTTATGTAAATCCTGATCAAGTTTCTAAAGAAGCAAATTCTGGAGAGTATTTAGCAAAAGGAAGTTTTATGATACGTGGAAAAACAAATTATTCTGAATACCATTCTGAATATGGTGTAGGTATAATTGGAAATGCAGTTATGTGCGCACCATTATCAGCTGTAAAGGTTCACTGCAAAACATTCGTTCAGATTCTGCAAGGAAACGAAAAAACTTCAGTCATTGCAAAAAAAATAAAATCTATTCTTAGAGAAAAAGAAAACATTGATGTAGATTTAGATTCAATAGTTAAAATTCTGCCTGCAGGTGGTTGTGAAATTAAGAAAGAAAGAGTGAAAAAATATTAAAGTAAACTTAAGTCTTTAACAATTTTATTTACATCATCTTCCAAAGCAGGACCTATAGCACCACAAGTTACTGTACCTGGAGCAACAACAGTTTTACCAGCATCAGTTATAACACTAGTAACTAATCCATCATCTTTAGCTTGTTGAACATATTTGTACAATTCTTTTTCATCAGCTACTTTTAAAACAACTTTCTTCATACCTTGATACCGCCAAGCAGCAACTGTATCCCGGCCGCTGCTCGCAGATAACAGTTTAAGGACGGCATCAACAGAAGCATGAGCAACTTGAGCAGCCAATTTACCTTTAGGCAATTTTAAATTATTACAGACCAAAATAACTTGCTTAAATTCCATTTAAATAACCTTTAATTCATATATTGTATTAAACATAGATAATATTGAAAACCCCATAACAATTATATTCTCAACATTTACAGGTAAACCTATGTTTAAAAAAGCTCGTCCATTAATGTAATTAACAAAAGCAAACACAAATATGATTGCAAAAACTACTTGCAAAGTCATTAAAGCAATTATTAATTTTTTTTTCGTATCTTTAGCCATTTTGCATCTCCAAAATTTTATCCAAATTTATTTCAAAAGTCGCAACAGGAGTTATTAATCCAAAATTAGTTAATACTTGAGGATGTAATTCTCCTATTAATCCCACATCTTTTTTATTGACTAAAACTTTTCCAACCCTTCCTTCAATAAAAGAAGGGTGTTCAATTTCTTCTATTTCACACACCAAATCTTTTGTTTTTAAAACTAAATCTAATATTTGTTTTATTTGTGTGAATGTAACCATTTTATCAGTAATTGTTGCAGAAAAATTAGTTAAATTTTCACATCTAACATCTTTTTTATCATCAGGATTTATAACTATTCCAACTTCAAATATTTTCTGAGGTATTGGGTTCGATCTATTATTAACTAGCGCTTTTAATAATTCAGGAATTAACGAAGTTCTCATCATAGTTTGATTTTCATTACCATTCAAAACTTCCATGTATTTTTCTTTTGAATTTTTTAAAATCATCCAATCAACATTTTCTTTAATTGAAGTCAAAATATTAGTATAAACTTCTAAATGTCCTAAACCAATCATTACATTCGAGATTTCTTCTTTTAAATCTGAAAGAGGCAAAGTTTCTCCAATAGTTGCAATCTCAGGAACTCTTAATTTGAAATTATTATAACCATAAGCTCTAGCAATATCATCTGCAACATCGATTTCATGCCAAATGTCTCTTCTGTAACAAGGTATTTTAACAGAAATTTTTTTAGCATCAAAAGAAATAACCTCGTACATCATTTTAGTTAAAAGTTCTTTTATTTTTTTATCAGAAAGTTCTAATCCAAGAAGATTTTTTATAGTTTCTTTTTTAACATCTATTTTTTGAGATTTAACTAAAGGTAATTTCTCAGTATCTTCTCCTTCGTATTTAACTTGGACTTCATAAATATCTCCACCCATGTCATAAAACATAGTCACAATATTTGTTAGCATTTCATTCAACAAAATTTTATCAAATCCACTGCACTCAATAAATAATTCTTTTGTGTTTTCACTCACTCTTCCTGTTTTCTCAGAATTTATTATTGGAGGCATAGAAAGAATTTCTCCATTAGAATCTACAAAATAAGGAAAAGTCTCTTTTCCTTCCAATAAATGAGCATATTCTCTTCCAGTTTCGTGTTTTTGCAAAATATCTAATCCGTGCATCTCTTCTGTTTTCCCCAAAGGAATGAATTTAATTTCTTTAGGTTTCGCGGCAGTGTAAGTAATAGGCATCTGAATAACATCCAAAGGATAAATTCCGATAGCTCCCTTAACTCTACCTCTTGCCAACAAAACATGTAATTTTTCTTGAACATCAATTATTTCTTTTATATTATCTTCATTTAATTTAAGATTTCGAACAACAGCACAAACAGTATAAGGTCTAACTCCTTTAACTTTTTTTGTAACATTAACAACATAATTATTTTTTTTCAATTCAAAATCAATTTTAGGTAAAGTTCCTTCTCTAAAAGATTTTATTGCTCTTGCTAAACCTTGTAAACTTAAAAGATCCAATCTTTCAGGAGTTATTTCAATACCTAATTCATCTCCTTCACAAGAATCTAATTCAAAGCCCATATCAAAAAGAACTTTATCTAATTCATCTTTTGTTATTTTTTTACCAATCGCTTTGTTTAATGATTTATGGGAAATATTTAATATTACCATTTTAATCTAACCTCGGCTGGGGTGTTTTGTGTTTTGCAATCCATTCAAAATCAACTCCTGCACCAACCATATCTTTAGGACTATCAATATTGTTAAGAAGAGCTGCAACTCTCGTTCCACCCATACCCCAAGCAATAACTGATTTTTTTATTCCATATGGAGCTAAACTTTCAGGTCTAAATATTCCTGAGTTAATTAAAGCATACCATTTTTTCTTTTTTTCATCATAATAATGTGCTTCCATACTTGGTTCAGTGTAAGGATTATATGTTGGTTTAAAACGTATTTTTGTAATTCCAAAACCTGCGAAGAACTCTTTAATCATTCCCATCAAATCTGGAAGTCCCAAATTATCTCCCATAACAAAACCTTCAACTTGAACGAATTCAGCTAAGTGTGTAGCATCTGTTGCTTCATTTCTAAAATTAGTAGCAACATAAAAATATTTACAATCTTCTTTAACACCTTCTCCGAATTTACGAAAAGTAGCTGCAGTTGAATGCGTTCTAAGTATAAGTTGTTTAGCAACTTTTTCAGACCAAGGTTTACCATAACCTGTTGAACCTGTATTTCCTCCATTTTCATGAACTGCTTTTACTTTTTCAACGAATTCTTTAGGTAATTTGGCTTCGCCCTTAACAAAGAAAGTATCTTGAACATCCCTAGCAGGATGATCTTGAGGAATCCACATAGAATCCATACACCAGAATGCTGATTCAACTAACGGACCTTCCATTTCTTTAAAACCCATAGACAAGAATACATCTCGAATTAAATTATGAACTTCATTTACAGGATGTCTTCTACCACCAGAAATTTCAGGAACAGGACTTTTAATATCATAACTTCTAAAAGTTTTACCTTTCCAACTTCCATTTTTTAACATATCTGTTGTTAATTGTTCTTCAACATTAGATAAATCTATTTTTGCTCCAATTAGTTGTTTACCAAGAGTAGTTAGTTCAATAGTCATTATTTTTTTCTCAACAACTTTAATGAAATCTTTTCTTTTTTTCAACTCGTCAACAATTCTTCTATCATCAGAACTTAATTTATCATAATCCAATGGAAATTTTCTTTTAATTATCTCTTGTTCAGGAAAATTTATTGAAAGTATTGCCTTACCTGCAGCATTTATTTCAACAACTAAGCCATCTTTATCTTTTTTAACTTCAATCGCCCTTTTACTTTTTAAAATTCCTATTGAAGACATTATTTCATTTTTTGAAAGAGTTTTAGAAACTAATTTATCAATGTTCAAAGCTTTATCTTTTATTTCTTTAAGAATTCTAAATTCAGGTAAACCTTCTTTGTTAGCAAAAAATCCATTCTCTCCCAAACAAACTTCTTTCAATATTTTTGTTTGAGAATTTATAATATTTCTATTTCCTAACCATAAAAGCGCTCTTCTAACTTCAACTTCTTGCATTTTCGAAGATTTTACCAAATCCTCTAATACTATTTTATCTTTTAAATGCGGTAAAAGCTTTCTTTCAAGAAGAGAGAGCGAATTTGCCAATTTAGATAAATCTTCTGTCATGATTCTTCGTATGAGCCCTTTCTTTTTATATTTTTGGTTTATTTCTAATTATTCATAAATATGAGAAAACTATTTAAATACTTGAATTGAATAAAAGCGTATGAAATTAAATCAAATAATCCTTTTAATATGTATATTGATTTTATTAATACCTAATGTCTATTCAGCATCAAGCAGTAAAGTTAAAATAATTGATGATTGGGTACATTATCAACATTCTTTTACAAAAAATGGAAACAACTATTCAATAACTCCTTTAAATACCTTCACAGGTAATGATTCTGATGGATTATTACGATTCAAGAGAAACAACGAATCTTTTTTAGTTAAATATGGCGAATGTGAAACTCATTATTTTTACACTTTTTGTTTTAATGACACAACAATAGATAATGAATTAGCAGATATAGATGATAAAGGAGCAGTTCAACCCTCAATATATATAAAAATTTATGAATATGATCCTGCCAAGGCTTTAAAAGTAACTAAAAAATTAAGCAAAACTAAAGTACATCTTCAAGAACAAATAAATGTAGAATTATTTCTTGAAAATATTGGAGACATAGATTTAACCAACATGACTATTTATGAATATATTCCTGATGGTTATGAACTTAATAAGAAAGGATCTATGTGGATCAAACAAGAAAATAATAATTTGGAAATAAAAACTATGCTTCTAAAAAGGTCAAATAAAACATATACCTACACAATAAGCCCTATAGAATATGTAGATGCTAAAATAAATACATCAATAGAGTATACATCTGAAGATATTCACTATTCAGAATTTCCGTTAGTTAAGAAGAAAATATCTATAATCGATCCGTATAAAATGACTTCAAAAATTAGTGAAGATAAAATTGGCATCAACGAAGTTGCGTATTACACTTTAACTATAGAAAACAAAGAATCAGAAAATTTAATACTAAATAGAATTTATTTTGAAATTTCTCCATCTCTGGCAGTTGTCAGTAGAAAAAATCTGAAAAAAGATAAAAGTTACACTTATTTCGCCGAAAATATAATTTTGGAACCAGGAGAAGAAGAAACATTCAATCTTAAATTGAAAGGACCATATACTGGAAATTACAAATTGCACCAAAGAATAGATATGGAAACAAAAGGTACAACATTCACAAGAGTATTCAACGATTTATTTAATGTTACAACAGATGGTTTAGATTGTAGAATAGTTCCTGATAAAGAAATTATAAATCCAGGAGAATCTGTTTGGTATTCTTTGGTTTTATTAAACACAGGTGATGATGAATATAATCATATAAATGTGAGTTTTCTTGATCAGAATTTAACAGAACAAAATTATACTTTGTCCAAACTTCCTCTTGGAAATAATCACACATTAGATAAAAAAATAGTTACAGCTCCTTTAAATCCATCAGAACACATAGTTCTAAACATAAATGGAACTTATGAGACAAGAACAAGACAAATTCTAAGATGTTATTCTCAATCAACAATCGCAATAAATTCCACATCAATTGTTGTTGAAGAAGATGAATTAGAAGACGAATCTGAAGATAGTTCCTCAAGTTCCTCAAGCAGCACATCAAATACAAATGAAAATCAAGACCAAGAAGATGATGATGAAGATGATGAAACAAAAGAAGATGTAAAAAATATGAATTTCTTTCAAAAACTAATGTATTTAATAAAAATTATTTTTTAAAGTAAAACTAAACCTGTGATTAGAAGAATTATTCCTACAGTTATTAATCCAACACCAATAGATTCTATCTTATCAATATTTTTAAAAAAATCAACCAACCAATCTTTGGATTTCTTATACCATTCATCGATAGGAATATTTATCGTCTTTGCCATAGTGAATTGGAGAACTTTTATCTATTTTTAAGGATTTTGGTGAAATTACACAAAAATAAGAAAATTCTACGATAATTTTATAAATAAATAAAGATGTAAAAGCTTATATTGTGTGAATATAGCAATATAAGTTTATAAGGTGTGTAATATGAATAATGATAATTTGTATATGATTTCTATTGTTGCTATTGTTTTTATGGTTGCAACAGTATTTACAATTTCTAATTTCAACAACAATGAACAATACATTGTTAGTGAAGATGGAATTGTGACAAACGAACAAGGAAATGTTGTAGGGCAATGGTTTTTTAACATGTTTACAACTTCTTCTTCATCAACTACAGACACAACACCAGGTTTAGTTACTGAATTCGAACCTATAGAAAATGAAAATCAATATGTTAAAGACCTTCTTTCAACATACAATTCACAAGAATATGAAGATTGGTTAAGAGATTCTTTGACAGCTAATGAAGCTCTATTAGGAATGGGCAAAAGTTACCAATATATTGAAGGATTTCAGAATGGTTTAGATAATGGTAGACAAATAGCAAAAAGAAAAAGTTTTGTAGAAGGAATAGATAGAGCTAAGAATGATTATTGGCACAATATGTGTATATATATGGATGAAAATGGAAATTATCAATTTATAGAAGATTCTTATGTTAACGATATAGAATCTATGGAATATTTTGGAGCTATAAATGAATATTACAACAAACACAAAGATGATTTATATGATTCCCCTTACACACAAACTAACATTAATGCAGGTCTTGGTATGCTTCTTACACTAATTCCAGAAGGAAGCTGGTGTGATTGTGAAGGAAGTACTGAATATGCAAATACAAATGATTTTTATTCTATGACAGGATGTCCTACAGAATGTAATGAATATAAAAAAGTTAAAGATTTTTTAGATGTTGAAGAAGATCCTTTCTCAAATGTAGAAAATGCAGGATTAAATACAGATGATGGTTGGTACGAAGAAAGCAATTGGTATGAAGGAAAAGATGAAGTTTTAATGAATATTGAAGAAACAGGAACTTTTATAGGATGGGCTATAAATAACGCAGCTACAGAAGAAGTATCTGATTATTCTGTAGGTTATGAAGACGGTTTAGCATTTGGAAAGGGTTTAAAATTTATGGAGTCTTTTAATCAAGGTCATGATTATTTTATGGAACAAGGAAGATTCTGTTCATATATATACGATGGATATTATGATTACTCTGAAGAAGATTACACGTATGAATTAAGTTTCAATTTATTTTTAGATAGAATAGATGGAATGGTTGAAGAAAATATCTGGTATAAAAGAGATTCTTTAGGATTTCCTTTAGCTGCAAAGAATTATGTTGAAGAAAACAACCCTTATGTTGGCGCAACAATCCAAGTTCCAATATACGAAGAAGGCGGTCTTTGCGATTGTGTTGATGGAAGCATGTATTGGACTTTGTCTGATTGTAATTCCGAATGTAATCTGTTGAAAAAGATTGTTGGAACAAAAGAATTAACTCCTCCATGGAATTAATTATTTTTTATTTTTTAGGTGTTTATTTTGGATAAAAACTACGAATTTTGGACAATTTCTTTAGTTATATTAGTTGCATGTATGGGAATAACATTCACATTGTTAAATACACAGTATTCTGCATCAAACAATAATTTAATTGGTAATGCAATGACTTCCATAATTAATGGAAAGAAAGATCCATATTCATATGAGAACATAGTTGCTATAGATCCAATAAATTATGATGTTCAAACAGATAATTCAAATTATTTATTTGATAATATTTTTAGAGACTCAATTATTTTTCAAGGATACATAATAGAAAATAAACAAACTCAGGAATTAATTAATTTAATAGTTGGTTTAGTAAATGGTGATTTGAAAGCACATAAAACTTCAGATAACCAAAAATTTATTTTTGAAGGACATCTAGATGTTTATGGTGAAGAATATACATCAACATTAATTTTAGTTCTAAATGAAATCGATGTAATTGATGACAAATACATAGAATATTCAGAAGCAGAAAACTATCTTTTAAACAAAATGTTAATATAATTATTTAATAATTATAAAAATTAAATCTTTATCTTCTTCAATTATTTTTATTTCAAATTCAGAAAAAGTTTTTCTAATTAATTTTTCAATGAGTTGAGATTTAATACTTCTTTTTAAAAAAGTTAAACCAAACTTGTTTTTACCAACTCTTTTAATTTCTTTTAATCCTTTTTGAATATCTTCAAAATTTTGTATGGCTGTAATTGAAATAACAACATCAAAAAAATCATTTTCAAAAGGCAAATTCTCAGCACAACCGACCAAAGCTTTATTTTTTCCAGCGTATTGTTCAATTAATTTTTCTGCAGGATCTATTCCTACAGATTCTATTACATCAAAATAATCTAAAGAAAATCCTGTTCCGCAACCAACATCTAACAATTTATCTGAAGAACTAATTAAATCTTCATCCAAAATTATTTTTAACTTTTTCATTTGTTCTTCTTTATGAAGTTCATTGTAAGTTTTAGCAATTTCGTCATAATATGTCAAATTAAGTGCCTCCTGCTTTCAAAACACCAAATATAAAGATGGTGAGGGTACCCGGAAAGTCGAAACAGAACTCCTTATTCAAAATATGGTTTGCTGTTTTCTCGAACCAGGGATTGCCCGCAAGTCAGGCGGGAGTCATAGCCACTAGACCATACCCTCTTATTTATTAGGAAACTCTATATTCTTTATAAAAATAACCAATATGTTCACCAAGAATATCCAGAAAAAAAACATCCAAAAAAAGAAACTTAAAGGATATGTTTGTATCAATAAAGAGTCCGCTGCAAAAGAATAATTGCCTTGAGGAAAAAACAACATGTGAAATATTTTAAAGAAAATGTTAAAGAAAATAAGACAAATCAATAAGATAATATCGAACCAAATAATTTTTTTCTTCAAATTTTTATTATCTATTATAGGTTTTGCTACATACATAGGTAAAAGAACTAAAAAAATTGTAATTGCCAGCATAACTAAATCTCTCACATCTTCCATATGAGAAATCTCATTATCATCGAATTCTTCTAATTTATCGACATCTCCTGTAACTAAATAAGGAACTACTGAATTATTTCCCGAGAATGGTTTGTGCAAAGGAATAAAAAATGTTACGAAAAGTAATGAAAATAATATTATCAATACAAAGAGTAAATTTGTTGTTTTATTTTTCATTTTATTTACTATAATACAAATTACCAGAAGCTTTTTGTTCTTTATCTTTTTGAGACTCTTCTTTGTTAACTCTAGGTCTGTTTGAAACTTCATCCCTTCTAAAAGTTATAAGTAAATCTTTCAAAAATGTATTCATTCCCTCACCCATTTTAAATGGTCCTTCAACATGACCTTCAATAGCAGGTTTACCTTTGAAAACTAATAATCTTTTAGAAATATAATCTACCAACAAAATATCGTGATCAATTACTAACGCACTAGCTTTTTTAACATCCATCATATCTCTTAAAACTTTAGAAAGAATTAATCTTTGTTCAACATCCAAATATGCACTAGGTTCATCTAAAAAATAAACATCTGCATCAGCTGCTAAACATTTTGCAATTTCAACTCTTTGTAGTTCTCCACCAGATAATTGATTTAATGTTAAATCGAATAAAGGTTCAATATTAAGAGGTCTGATTAATTGTAATTCATATTTCAGAGCATCTTTAAGATATAATCTTACAATTTCATCTTTTGATTCAATATATTGGGGTTTGTATGAAACTCTCAAATCTTCACCAATAAAATGTGCCTTTTCTATTTCAAGAGACGATTCTCCTTTAGATGCTGCAACCATTTCTTTAATAAAAGAAGTTTTACCTATTCCATTCTCTCCAAGAACACCAACAACATCATTTCTATACATTTTCCCTTTTTTAATATTTAATTGAAAACTTCCAAAATTTTTTTGAAAATCCTTCCATTCCAATAACATTTGCGAAGATGTCTCTTCATCTTGAGCTGAAGAATCAAATTTGATTGCTTTATCTCTGAATCTAACATTCTCTTCTTTCAAATAACCGGCAAGATATGTGTTGATTCCATTTTTTGTTGCCTTTACCGAAGAAACAACACCATAAGCAGATTCTTTACCATATAATAAATGAATTGAATCTGCAAGATAATCTAAAATAATTAAATCGTGTTCAATAACCATAACTGCAGTATTCTCATCAGCCAAAGAACGAATAAATTTCGAAATTTTCAGTCTTTGTTTTACATCTAAAAATGAAGTTGGTTCATCAAAGAAATAAACATTAGCTTTTTTCAAAACTGTTGCGGCAATAGCAACCCTTTGCAATTCACCACCAGAAACTTGACTTAATTTTCTATCAAGAATGTTTTCTAATTCTAAAATTTTAATAATTTCTCCAAATTTATTTTTCTCATCAACCTTTTTCAATAAATCTCCAACATTACCGTCGAAAGATTTAGGTATTGCTTCAACTTGCTGGGGTTTATATGAAACAACAATTTCTTTTTTTTCTAATTTTTCAAAAAAAGCTTGAGCTTCAGTACCTTTAAAATGGTTTATCAATTCTTTGTAAGTTGCTTCATCTCCAATCCTTCCAAAATTAGGTTTTTGAATTCCTGCAAGAATTTTGATTGCAGTAGATTTACCAATTCCATTTCTACCTAACAATCCTACAACCTTTCCAAACAAAGGTATTGGAAGATTATAAAGAGCAAATCCGTTTTCAGAATATCTGTGAATAGGATCTTTATCTAGTTCTTCTGGAAGATTTATTATCTCTAAAGCACCAAAAGGACATATTTTAGGACAAATACCACATCCAACACACGTAGTTTCATCTATTTGAGCTTTATTATTGATGTACTTTATGCACTCCTCTCCCATTTTGTTTACTGGGCACTTTTTTGCACATAATTGAGCACATTCATCTGGATGACATTTTTCCTTGTTCACAATAGCTATACGTGTCATACACTATTAGAATAAGAACTTGTTTTTAAATAT
>CAYSFC010000011.1:0-20440 GCA_964430665.1 uncultured Methanosarcinales archaeon
CAACACTAAAGTTTTATAAACTTATTTCCTTTTTTGAAAGTATGTTAAAAGACCTAGAACCAAGAGATTATCAATTAGAGTTGTTTTTTTCAGCCTCTAAACAAAATAGTTTAATAGTTCTCCCTACAGGTTTAGGAAAAACTGCAATTTCAATGCTTTTAGCTGCAAGAAGATTTTTACAAAATCCAAATAAAAAAATAATTTTTTTAGCACCAACAAAACCTCTTGTAGAACAACAATTAAATTCTTTCAAAAAACATTTCATCCTCCAAGAAACCGATTTCGTACTTTTAACAGGTACAGTACAACCCAAAAAAAGAAAGGATTTATTTGAAAAATCAAGATTTATTTTTTCTACACCACAAACAATTGAAAACGATATTCTTGCTCAAAATATTTCTTTAAAAGAAGTTTCATTAATTGTTTTTGATGAAGCTCATCGAGCCTCGGGAAACTATGCTTACGTTTATGTTGCTCAAAATTATATGCAAAATTCAGAAAACCCTTTAATTTTAGCATTAACTGCATCACCAGGTACAGACAAAGAATCTATAGATCAAATTTGCAAAAATTTATTTGTTGAAAAAATTGAATTTAAATCAAGAGAAAACAAAGAGGTTAGTAAATATGTAGAAGAAGTCAAATTAAAATGGGAAGAAATTGAATTAACAGACGAAATTAAAAAAATAATATTTCATTTAAACAATTCTTGTAACAACAAATTAAAACAAATAAAATCTTTTGGATTTTTAAACAACATAAATAACACAAACAAAATAACCTTATTAAATTTACAAAAAAATCTTCATGGAGAAATTGCTAAAGGAAATAAATCGTTGGAAATTTTAAAAACAATAAGTTTATTGGCAGAATCAATAAAACTTCAACACGCATTAGAATTAATAGAAACTCAATCTTTATTTTCTCTTTTAAATTATATGGAAGGTATTGTTTCAAAATCTAAAGTAACAAAAACAAAATCAGTTCAAAATTTGGTTTCAGATATTGATTTTTTATCAGCCTTAGCACTTACAAGAGATGCAATCTCTAAATCAAAAGTTCACCCAAAAATAACTTGGTTACAAAATCAAATAAAAAATTTAATCAACGAAAAAAAAGACACAAAAACAATAATATTTACTCAGTTTAGAGATACTGCAACAGAATTACAAAAACAAATAGATCATATTTGTTTGTCAAAAGTTTTTTTTGGTCAAGCTAAAAAAAATGGAGTAGGATTTACACAAAAAGAACAAAAACAAACTATTGATGATTTTTCTCAAAACAAATTTCAAGTTTTAATAGCTACAAGTGTTGCAGAAGAAGGATTAGACATTCCTTCAGTAGATAGAGTTTTCTTTTACGAACCAATACCTAGTGCAATACGTTCAGTTCAAAGAAGAGGAAGAACAGGAAGACACTCAAAAGGACACGTAACTATTTTAGTTTCAAAAGGAACACGTGATGAAGCTTACAAATGGGCAGCTTATAACAAAGAAAAAAATATGTTCAAAACATTAAATGCTATGTCTCAACCAAATGTTCAGAAATCTTTAGAACAATTCACTCAAAAAGAAGATGTATTTATTTATGTTGATTTTAGAGAAAAAGGATCTTCATTAGTAAAAGAATTATTAAAACAAAACATTTCAATAAAAATGAAACAATTAGAAGTAGGAGATTTTTTACTCTCAAACCAAGTAGTCATAGAGTTTAAAAACATTCGAGATTTTGTTGATTCTATCGTCGATGGAAGATTGTTACAACAATTACCTTCTTTACTTCAATATGATAAACCTGTTTTAATTATAGAAGGAGATGAAGATATTTATTCTGTTAGAAATGTATCTCCAGAAGCCATTGATGGAATGTTGGCTACAATAGCAACTTCTTACAGAATTCCTTTATTCAGAACAAAAAATGCAATAGAATCTGCAAGAGTCTTAATTGCAATAGCGAAAAGAGAACAAAAAGATAAGGAAACTATTTTCACATTTCATACATCAAAACCCTTAGATAAATCTCTTTTACAAGAGTATATTGCTAGTTCATTACCTAATGTGGGTGGAGCCTTAGCTAAAAAAATACTTTTACATTTTGATAATTTAAACTCCTTCTTCAAAGCCACAAAACAAGAACTAATTGCAATAGAAGGATTAGGAGATAAAAAAGCAAACGACATATTAGAAATTCTTTCAACATCTTACAAAGAAAATACCAAAGACAAATATTGATTTGAATACAAAAAAGAATAATTTATTAAGTCTAACATTTATTCAATTAACATGGTAATTTGGAATCTTGAAAACATATATGTAACAGAAAACGAACAAAAATTAATTGATGAACTTCATCAAAAAACAGACTTATTTATTTCAAAAAAAGAAACTTTGAAACCAACAATATCTTCTTCAGAGTTAATTAACTTATTTGAGTTAGAAGAACAAATAATTTTAATATCAAGTAAACTTTCTACAAAAACAGGCTTAAAAAATTGCGAAGATGTTTTAAACAAAGAAATTTTAAAAAAATTACAATCAATTGAATTAGATTTAACAAATTTATCAAACAACTTAATATTTTTTACACATTTCATAAAAGATTTGGATGAAGAAAATGCAAAACGATTAGAATCAAATTTAGGAAGATTTACTTATTATTTTAAAGATATTCGAAGAAGCCTTCCACATTCCAGAACATTAGAAGAAGAGAAAATAATAAATCTTAAAGATCTTTCTGGAGAATCTGTTTTAGAAACTTTGCGTTCAATAATAACTGGAAAGTTTTCGTTTATGTGGGATGAAGAAAAAATTAACGAAGCTCAACTTTCAGTTAAAGCAACAGATTCTTCACCAGAAGTTCGCATGAAAGCATACGATTTACTTTTAAACAAGTATAAAGAAACATCTGATGAAATAGGAGAAATATACAAAGGAGTTTCTTTAGATTGGTTTAACGAACAAGTAAATATAAGAAAGCATTCAACTTCAATCTCAGCAAGGAATTTCAGCAACACTTTATCTGATGAAACTGTTCAAATTCTTTTAAAAACTGTAAGAAACTCTAGGAAAATTTTTCAAAAATATTTTCAATTAAAATCTAAAATTTTAAACATACCTAATTCAAGATATCATGTTTATGCTCCTTACAAAATCGAATCTAAAAAGTATTCTTTTGAAGAATCCAAACAAATAGTGTTAGAAACATTTAAAGAATTTTCTGAAGAAATGTATGATTTAGCAAATTTAATTTTTGAAAAAGGAAACGTTCACAGTGATATACTTCCTTCAAAAAGAGGGGGTGCTTTCTGCACATATTATGACAAAGATGCAGTTCCTTATATTTTATTAAATCACACAGACGATTTAAATTCCTTACTTACAATGGCCCATGAGTTCGGACATGGAGTCCATGGTCAACTAGCCAAAGATAAAACACAAATGACATATCACTCTGCAACAGCATTAGCAGAAACAGCAAGCATATTTGCAGAAATGCTTTTAACTGAAAAATTAAAGAAGAATGCAACGAAAGAAGAAAAAATTTACTTATTGATACATCATTTAGATGGTTTATTTGCGAGTATTTTAAGACAAGTATATTTTGTTTTATTTGAAGAAAAAGCTCACGACTTAGTTTCGAAAGGAGTAGGTACAGATGAGTTAAATAATTTATACTTTGATTTATTAAAAGAGCAATTTGGTGAAGAAATGGAAATTCCTGAAATTTTCAAATATGAGTGGTTAAGAATACCCCATATTTTTGAATTGCCGTTTTATTGTTATTCTTATTCTTTTGGGAACCTTTTAGTTCTTGCATTATATCAAAAATATAAAGAAGAAGGAGATTCATTCATCCCAAAATATTTGGAAATATTGAAAGCAGGTGGAGACAATACAATAGAAGATATTTTGTTATCATCAAATATAAACCCAAATAGTGAAGAATTTTGGAATTCCGCAATATCTAAAATAGAAGAAGACATAAAAGAGTTAAATAGCTTAATTAACAATTAATTTTATAATTAAGTGTGCTTTTCTTTTAACATGGAAATATCAGTCTCTCTGTCGTATTATAAAAGATCTGAAGTTCAAGAAGCAATAGTAAGAGAGGCTTCCAACAAAGAATGTTCTGTAAGATTTCTAAATGAGGGTTTCGGTAAGCGACCTGATGTTTTAACATACCCAAACGATGTTTTAGAATTAGCTAAAAAGAAAGCAGCTTCATTTCATTGTTCGGAAGAACTGTGGTATAATCCTTTAGCGATCGAAACAGGAATGAAAAAAGCAGATTTAGATAATTTAAGGTTAGGCTGGGATTTAATTTTAGACATTGATTGTCCTGATTGGGAACTTTCAAAACTAACAACACATATGTTTATTAAAGCCTTAAAAGATCATGGAATAAAAACAATATTTTGTAAATTTTCAGGAAACAAAGGTTTTCATATTGCAGTACCTTTTGAATCTTTTCCAAAAATAATTCCTTTTGAAGGAAAACAAATAGAATTCAAAAATTATTTTCCAGATGGTGCAAAAAGTATTGCATTATATCTTTTAAGTTATATTACAGAAAACTATGCTAAAGTCACTGAGAAAGGAGTATCTTTTTTAGATAAATTTAACTTCAACTTTAACCATTTAGATAAAATAGCTGAGAAAACAGGACACTCAACAACTGCGTACCGTTGTTCAAATTGTAAAACCATATTTGAAGATTTACCTATACAAAAAAAAGCAAAATATGTTTGCTCAAAATGTTCTACAGTAAATGCACCCAAAGGAAATCCTGATTTAATTCGTTGTTCCTCTTGTGATTTTCCAATTGAACCCTCTTTTGAAAAAAACGTTTGTCCTGAATGTCATAAAACAAGTTCTTTTGAAAAAATATTTAATTTCTTTGCAGTTGTTGAAGTTGATACAATTTTAATAGCCTCAAGACACTTATACAGAATGCCTTATTCATTACACGAAGGTTCACAATTAGTTTCTATACCTATAAACAAAGATGAAGTTTTACAATTTGAAAAAAACATGGCTAATCCTAAAACAATTTCATTCAACAAAAAATTTATGGAAAGAGAAAAAGCAATTCCGGGCGAGGCCTCTTCACTAGTAACTTCTGCATTTGACTTTACATTCAAACAATCCTCAAACAAAACAAAAGTTAGAAAAGAAATTTCAATTCCTGAAAAAGCAATACCTCAAAAATTTTTCCCACCATGTATTCAAAATATTTTATTGGGATTAGAAGATGGTAAAAAAAGAGCATTATTTATTTTAATTAATTTTTTAAGATCTATTGGTTGGAATTATGAAAACATAGAAACATTAGTTTATGAATGGAATGAAAAAAATCCGGAACCTTTAAGAGAACAATATCTCAAAGGACAACTATTTCAAATAAAAAAGAATAAAAAAGTTGTACTTCCACCAAGTTGTACAAATAAAGACTATTACAAAGCATTGCTTATTTGTGAAAAAGATGAATTTTGTCCCAGAATAAAAAATCCTGCACACTACTCAAAATTTAAAGAAGAATTAGAAAAAAAAGGTTTGAAAAAAACCAAAACACCAACAAATTCAAACAATAAAGAAATTCTAATTGTAGATTCTTCTGATAATGTAGTTTCCAACAAGAAAAAAACAGAACTAAATGATAAAGATACAATAAGAAAATCTTTTTTACTCATAAAAAATCACGCACAAGGAATTTTATTAGGTAAATTTACAAAATCAAATACATGGGGTCTTCCAATAGTGTCTTTGGTTGGAAAAAAACAAACTTATGAAAGTGCTATAAAAAAAGATGCTAAAGATATAATGGGTTTAAGAACATTTGTTTTAAGAGAAGGACCAAAAAAAGGACCCAAAGAAAATCAAAACTTTTTTTCACAATGGTATTTTACATTAGTTGAAAGAAACCCTGAAAATTTCAATATAGATAGAAATATAATTTCTGAACTTAAATGGTTTCCTAGAAATGTTTTAGAAAAAAAATTCAATCAAAACCCTTCAAATTTCAAAGATGAAGTAAAAACACTTTTAATTGAAAAGTATTAAAGAACAAATTAGTCTTTAAAAAACTATTAAAACTAAAAATAGTTTTATTTTAAAATAAAAAGGTCATAATGGTCTTTTTTCCAAAAACAGATTAAAAATAAGCAAAACATTTATAAAGAAAATAAGTTTTCCCACATTTCTACAATATATTAAAAAACTTAATATATGATGTCCGGCCTGGAAATAAATCCTTTTTCAGTACAAGTAACAGATTAAAAAACTGTTTCTGAAATAAAGATAACATAGATGATAAAATGAAATTAGTCAATCCAAGACATGGAAGTATGCAATTTTGGCATAGGAAGCGAGCAGCTAGACCTTATGCTAGAATTCGCTCTCTGCCCAATGTAAAAGAGGCAAAACCCTTAGTTTTTGCTGGTTATAAGGCAGGTATGACTCACGTTGTTGCAATTGACACAAAGAAGACATCTATAACAAAAGGAGAATCCGTAGCGATTCCTGTTACAGTTATAGAATGCCCTGATTTGAAAATTGCAAGCGTGCGGTTTTATGGAAAAAATGGATACGGAACATCAGTTTCAAAGGAACTTTTCTTTAAACACACTAAAGAGTTAGAAAGAAAAGTTACTCTTTCTAAAAAACTATCAACCAAAGAAGATATTTCTAAAGTTGATTTAAAAGATGTTCAAGATATCACAATTACAGCTTACACTCAACCTAAACTAACAGGTATAGGTAAGAAAACTCCAGAAATATTTGAAATAAGATTTGGCGGTTCTATCGAAGAAAAATTAAATTATATAATTGAACACATTGAATCTGGAATTTCTATTAAAGATGTTTTCGATGAAGGAAGTTTTGTTGATACAAGAGCAGTAACAACTGGTAAAGGTTACCAAGGTCCTGTAAAAAGATTTGGCATTAATTTAAGAGCAAAAAAATCAGAAAAAACCAAAAGAGGTCCTGGTTCTTTAGGTTCTTGGAAAGGTCAAGGTCATATGATGTATAGAATTGCATATGCAGGTCAAATGGGATACCACCAAAGAACCCAATATAATAATTATATATTAAAGATTTCTGACAACGTAGATGAAGTAAATCCCAAAGGTGGCTTTATAAGATATGGAAATGTAAAATCAACTTTTGTATTGGTTCGAGGTTCAGTACCTGGTCCAAAGAAAAGATTAATATCTTTAACAGCTCCTTTGAAAAAATCTAAATTAGCTTCAAAACCTACAATTGAATTTGTAAGTACTGAATCAAAACAAGGTAATTAAAATGGAATTAAAAATAATTGACCAAAAAAACACTGGAACAAAAACAGTGAAATTACCTATTCAATTCGAAGAAGGATATAGACCAGATTTAATTAAGCGTGCAGTTTTAGCAATACAAGCAGCACGAAGACAACAATATGGTGCAAGTCCTGAGGCAGGTAAGAGATATTCCTCATATGTTTCCAAAAGAAGACATAATTATAAAGGAACTTATGGTATTGGACAATCACGAACTCCAAGAAAAGTTCTAAATAGAAGAGGAACAAGATTTTATTTTGTTGGTGCAACTGCACCCCAAACAGTTGGTGGACGAAGAGCACATCCTCCAAAAGCAGAAAAAATTTGGGAACTTAAAATTAATGTGAAAGAAAGAAGAAAAGCAATAAGATCAGCTATGGCAGCAACAATGCTTCCAGAACTAATCCAAGCAAGAGGTCATAAAATACCTAAAAACTTCCCTTTCATTTTAGATTCTTCATTTGAAAACATAGAAAAAACTAAAGAAGTTGTTTTAGCTTTAGAAACACTTGGTTTCAAAGAAGAATTAGAAAGAGCAAACGAAGTTAGAATTCGAGCTGGTATAGGAAAGATGAGAGGACGTAAACACGTAACAAAAAAATCTATTTTATTTGTGGTGTCAAAAGATTGTCCTTTACTTAAAGCAGCAACAAACATTTCTGGAGTTGACGTAGTTCCTGCAAATTCTTTAAATGCAGAATTATTAGCTCCTGGAACTCATGCAGGAAGACTAACTTTATTTACAAATGAAGCTTTAGATACAATTCAAAAAAACAATTTGTTTATGAACAACAAACCTGTAAGAGGTGAAGCTAAATGATAAAAACAGTTTTAGCTACAGAAAAAGCAACCAGATTAATGGAAGCTGAAAACAAATTAGTTTTTGTAGTAGATAAAAAAGCAACAAAAGAACAAATCAAAAACATTCTTGAAGAAATGTTTAATGCAAAAGTTACAAACGTAAACACAATGATTGGTTCAGATGCTGTTAAAAAAGCATATGTTACTTTTTCCGACAACACACCAGCTATAGATATAGCGACAAAATTAGGTTTAATGTAGGTGTAGAAAATGGGAAAAAACATTATAGCACAAAGAAGAGGGAAGGGAACTTCCACTTTTAGATCACCCGGATTTAAATTCAAAGGAGAAACTAAACTACTCTCTCGTAATGGGGCTTTAGTTTCAGATATAATTCATTGTCCAGGACATTCATCTCCACTAATGGCATTAGTTTATGAAGATGGTTCAATGTCTTATGTTGTAGCTCCGGAAGGAGTTAGAGTCGGAGAAGAATTAGATTTCTCAGATGAGGCAGAATTAAAATTTGGAAATGCTTTAAGATTAAAAGATATTCCTGAAGGTATTCAAATTTTTAATATAGAAAATGTTCCAAACGACGGTGGAAAATTCATTCGTTCATCAGGAACATCTGCAAGAATAATTTCAAGAAGCAGTACCGCAGTAGTTGTACAATTTCCTTCAAAAAAACAAAAGAAGTTCAATCCAAATTGCAGAGCAATGATAGGTGTTGTTGCTGGTGGTGGAAGAGTTGAAAAACCTTTCCTTAAAGCTGGAAAGAAATTCTTTGCAATGAAGGCTAAAAATAAATACTGGCCAAAAGTATCTGCAAGTGCAATGAACGCTGTAGCACACCCATTCGGTAACAAGCGTACATTACGTAAATCAAAAGCAAAACCTGCTCCGAAAAACGCTCCACCTGGAAGATTAGTTGGTGCGATTAGACCTCGTAGAACAGGTAGACGAAAATAAAGGTAATTTAAAATGGCAAAAAAAGAATTTATGTTTCGTTCAAAAACACTTGAGGATTTAAAATCCTTAAGTTTATCTGAACTTTCCGAACTACTTCCATCTCGACAGAGAAGATCTATCAAACGAGGTTTTTCTGAAGAGAAAAAAAGATTAATTGAAAAGTTGGAGAAAAAAGACAACGTAAAAACTCATTTAAGAGATATGATTGTTTTACCATCAATGGTTAACAAAACTGTTAAAATTTATTCAGGTAATAAATTCGAATCAGTTACTTTAAGACCAGAAATGATAGGACAATACTTTGGTGAGTTTGTTTTAACTAGAAAACGTGCAAAACACACAAGCGTAGGAGTTACAAATAAACCCAAAAAATAGGTGAATTAAATGACTAAACCAAATTATTCATACAAACCAGTTGTAGAGAATTATGCAAGAGCATATGGTAGAAATTTATCTGTTTCAACTAAAACTTCTATTGAAATGTGTTCATTTTTAAGAGGAAAAACATTTGATAGAGCTATTAGATTTTTAGACGATGTTTTAAGTTTTAAAGCAGCAGTTCCTTTCAGAAGATTTACTGATGGAGTAGGTCACAGAAGAGGAAAAATGGCTGCAGGAAGATATCCTCAAAAATTATCAACTGAAGTGAAAGCATTACTTCTTTCAGCAAAAGCTAATGCAGATGTAAAAGGTCTTTCAGATTCTTTAGTAATTGCACACATTTGTGCTCACAAAGCAGCAACTCCTTTTCACAATGGAAGACAAAGAAGAAGATCTATGAAAAGAACTCACATTGAATTAGTTTTAGAGGAAGTTGCTCCAAAAGAAAAGAAAGTTGAGAGTAAATCTACTATTGGAAAGAAACCAAAAGAATCTAGCGAAAAAGAAAAAACTTCTCCTAAATCTGAAGTTGAAGAAAAAGTAGAAGAAAAACCCAAAGAAACTCCTAAAGTTGAAGAAAAAGTTGAGAAAAAAGAAGAAAAGCCTGTTGCACAGAACGCTGAGTCGCAGAAACCAGTGGAGGTTGCTGAAAAATGATTGAACGAAAATTTGTATCTCAAAAATTCAAAGAATTTCACGTTAAACAATACTTGAAAGAAAAATTAAACAGAGTTGGATTAAGCGATGTTAAATTACAAAAAACAAGTATGGGACAAAAAATTATAGTGACTGCAAATAGACCTGGTCTAGTGGTAGGTCGTGGTGGAGCAGTTATACAAGCTCTAACTAAAGATATGGCAAATATATTTAAGTTAGAAAATCCACAAATTGAAATCGAAGAAATCAAAGATGTTAATCTTGATGCAGATGTTGTAGCGGAAGGTATTGTAAATCAACTAGAGAGATTTGGATCACAAAGATTCAAAGGTATCGGTCACAAAACTCTTGCAAGAGTTATGGGTTCTGGTGCTTTAGGTGTTGAGATTTTACTTTCAGGAAGAATTCCTTCTTCAAGAGCAAAAAGATGGCGATTCGCTGATGGATACATGAAAAAATGTGGCGATGTAGCAATTACTGGAGTTAATACTTCAATTGCATATGCAACTTTAAAATCAGGAGTTGTAGGTGTTCAAGTTAAAATAATGCCTGGTACAACAATATTACCTGATAATATAACTGTCTTAAAAGGACCAATTGTTGAAGAAATTGTTGAAGAAAAAGTAGAGAAGAAAAAAACAGAAAATAAACAAACAGAAAAGAAAAAAACTCCTACTAAAAAGAAATCAACAAAATCTAAAGGAGAAAAAACAGAAAAAAAATCTGAAACTCCTAAAAAAGAAACAAAGGTAGAAGAAAAACTTGTGGAAGAGAAAAACAAATCTCAAAAATTAGTAGAGGAAGATGAAAAATGAAATTTAGAGAACTTGTTGCTTTAGCTCCTGCGGAAAGAGAGAAAAAATTAAAAGAATCAAACATGGAACTTTTAAAATTGCGTACTCAAATTTCACAAGGTACTGTTTTGAAAAGTCCTGGTCAAGTTAAGCAATTAAGAAAAATAATTGCCCAAATAAAGTCTATAAAAGACGATAAAAAAGAGGTTCAATAAATGGTTGAAATATGCCCTGTAACAGGTCTTCCAAAAGAATTATCTGCATGGGATAACATTTCGAAAGAAAGTCAAAAAATTACTGCAAAAATTATCAAGAAAAAATTTGGTAAAAAATACACTTTAATTGAAGGTCTAAATCCGTCAGAAGTTGATATCAAAGATTTGACAAAAAAATTAAAAAATAAATTTGCATGTGGTGGAACTTCAAAAAAAGATTTTATTGAATTACAAGGAGACCACTTATTCAGGATCAAAGATGTTTTAATTGATCTTGGTTTCGCACCTGAAACAATCGAAGTGATTTCGAATGAACGGAAAAGATAACATTCACACATCCTTCATAGGAAAAGATTTGCGTGTGATAAGCGCGGCAAACAACACATACGAAAATGTGTTTGGAAAAATAGTAGACGAAACTAAAAATTCGTTTATAGTAAAAACTGAACGTTCAAACAAAGTTGTTTTGAAAAACAAAACAATTTTTGAAATTGATGATGTCACCATTACTGGCGATTCAATAAAAGGACGTCCTGATCAAAGAATTCGCAAAAAATAATTTGCGAAATGTCGAAATTTCAAACTGAAGTTTCAAAAATAAAAATAAATGAGGAAATCATAATGACTCCAAAAATAAATGTTCATGGAAAAACATTGGTGGCAAAAGTTGTTAGTGCTAAAATGCACAAAACAGTAGTTGTAGAATGGGAAAGACGTGTACTATTACCAAAGTTCGAGAGATTTACTAAAAAAACTTCTCGAGTTTCAGTTCACAATCCAGAAGAAATCAATGCGCAAGAAGGCGACACAGTTTTAATAGGCGAAACTAGACCTATATCAAAAACTAAAAATTTCATTGTACTTGAAATTTTAAAAAAAGCTAATTAAAGGTAATTCAAATGAAAGCAATCAAAGCAAAAATAACGGATGGTTTACAAGTTGGCTCACATCTTGATACTTGTGATAACTCTGGAGCTAAATTTGTCAAAATTACAGGTGTCAAACGTAAAAAAACTGTAAAAGGAAGAATTCCTGGTGCAGGTGTTGGAGACATGGTAGTTTGTGCTGTAAAAAAAGGACGACCAGACATGAGAAAAACAGTAGTTTACGGAATTATAGTTCGACAAAAAAAAGAATATAGAAGACCTAACGGCACAAGAATATCTTTCGAAGATAATGCTGTTGTAATTTTAAAAGATGACAAAGGAAACCCTAAAGGAACTATTTTCAAAGGTCCTATTGCAAAAGAAGCAGCAAATAAATGGCCTGCTGTAGCTAAAGTAGCAAACATCATCGTATAGGTTTTGAAAAATGAAATTTAATATTATACATAAAAAATATGAGGCATTAAAATGAAATCAGGATTTTCACTAAGTTGGTTAAGCAGTTCACAACCACGTAAACAAAGAAAATTTCGGTTCAACGCTCCTCTTCATATAAGAGGGAAGTTTGTAAACTCAACTCTTTCAAAAGAATTGAGAGAAAAATATGAAACCAGAAATGTAAGAGTTAGAAAAGGTGACAAAGTTAAAATTCTTAGAGGACAATTCAAAGGAAAAACTGGAACAGTTGAAAAAGTTAGTTTAGCAAAAACTAAAATTTTTATATCTGGTGTTGAATTGGCTAAAAAAGATGGTGCGAAGGTAAAGTATCCAATACACCCTTCCAATTTAATGATCACAACACTAAATACTGAAGACAAAAAAAGATTGAAAAATCTAAAACAAAAAAAGAGTGATTAAAAATGGTTAAACAACATTTGAAAAGATTGGCAAGCCCTAGAACCTGGGCAATTAAAAAGAAGAATATAACTTTTATAACTCGCCCAAATCCAGGTCCCCATAAAATAGATTATCAAATGCCTGTTAATGTCGTTTTAAGAGATTTAATAGGAGTTGCAAATTCAACAAAAGAAGTAAAATTTATTTTACATAATAAAGACTGTTCTATTGATGGCGTTTTATGTCATGACTATAGAAGGCCTGTTGGTTTAATGGATTCAATATCAATAAAATCCACAGGAAAAAATTATAGAATGTTAATAAACAAGAAAAATAAATTATCTTTGGTTGAAATTGATGCAAAAGACGCATCGTCAAAATTAGTTAAAATAAGAAAAAAGACTTCATTGAAAGGAAACAAAGTACAATTAAATTTCACTGATGGAAGAAATATTTTAATTGATGATGTTAAAAAATACAACGTAGGAGATTCATTAAAAATCGACTTACCTTCCCAAAAAATTACGGAACACTTAGCTCTTCAAAAAGGAATGACTGTACTTTTAACTTCTGGAGTTCACGCAGGAGAAAAAGCAGTTATTGAATCTATAGAAGAAGCAAAAATAATTGTAAAAATGGATAAAGGTACTTTCACAACGAATAAAGAATTTGGTTTTGTAGTTGGAAAAGATAAACCAGTAATAACATTATAAAGAGGTTTTCAAAATGAACAAAATGAGAGAAATAAAAATTGAAAAACTTACACTAAATATTGGTGCAGGTAAAGATTCTGTTGTTCTAAAGAAAGCAGTAAAATTACTAAAACATATTACTGGAGTTACACCTGTTCAAACAAAAACACAAAAAAGATTAGCTGCATGGGGTCTTAGACCTGGTCTTCCAATAGGTACAAAAGTAACTTTAAGAGGAGATGTAGTTAATGAATTGGCAAAAAGATTATTTGCTGCGAGAGATAACATTGTTAAAGATGTTTGGTTTGATAATTATGGTAATGTTTCTTTTGGAATACACGAATATGTAGACATTCCTGGTGTTAAATACGATACTGAATTAGGAATTTTAGGATTACAAGTTTCATTAACACTTGCAAGACCTGGTTTTCGTGTTAAGAGAAGAAAAATTCGAAAATCCAAATTAGGAAAAAACCAATTAGTTTCAAAAGAAGATGCAATTGTTTACATAAAAGAAACTTTTGGTGTAAAACAGGAGGAAAATTAAAATGACAACTTCAGATCACACAAAAGTTCTTAAACAAATTGGTGAAAAATCCGGGAAATATCAAAAGTATTTGAAACACAATACTCCAAGAGAACGTAAGTTTGGAGAGTCTACTAAAAAATGCGACCTTTGTGGTAGAACAGGGGCACACATTTCAAAGTATGGACTTAACATATGCCGACAATGTTTTAGAGATAATGCACTTGAATTAGGTTTCAAGAAATTTAGTTGAGGTTAAAAAAATGTCACTTAATGATCCACTAGCAAACATATTATCAAAGATAACTAATGCAGCGAATTTAGGTAAATCCGAAATAACTGTAAAAATATCTTCAAAATTAATCAAAGGAGTTTTAGATATAATGAAAACTTCAGGTTATATTGGAGACTATGAAGAAACTGAAGACAGCAAAGGTAATTCTTTGAAAATAAATTTAATTGGTACTTTAAACAAATGTGGTGTTATTAAACCTCGTTTCACTGTAAAAACTCCTGAATTCGAAAAATTCGAAAAAAGATTTTTACTTGCAAAAGGTTTTGGTATAATTATAGTTACTACAAACCAAGGTTTGATGAATCACGTTGAAGCAAAAGAAAAAAATATAGGAGGTAAGCTTATTTGTTTCTGCTACTAAATAAGTTAAATTAAAATGACAGAAGAAAATAAACACACAGAAACATTCGTGCTTCCTGAAGGAGTCAGTGTTACTGTATCTAAAGGCATTGCAACATTCAAAGGTTCAAAAGGAGAAGTTTCAAAATCCTTCTTAAACCCCTTAGTAGATGTAACTGTTGATGGAAACCAACTAATCTTTGTTTCAAAAAAATTCATAAAAAATGAAAAAAAATTAGTAAAAACATATTTAGCTCATGCAAACAATCTTTGCAAAGGTGTAACTGAAGGTCACACTTACAAATTAAAAATATGTTCAGGTCATTTCCCAATGAATGTTTCACATAAAGGAAACATTTTAGAAATCAAAAATTTTATTGGAGAATCTGTTCCAAGAACTCTTCAAATAAAAGAAGGTGTTGATTTAAAATTAGACGGAAATGATATAACTATTACAGGAATTGACAAAGAATTAACATCTCAAGTCGCAGCTTCGATTGAAAAATTAACTCGTAGAGCTGGATTTGATAGACGAAGATTCCAAGACGGAATTTATATCGTCGAAAAAGATGGACATAAAATCGAATAGGTGACTTAGAATGATACAAAAACTTATTGAATTCAGAAATAAGATCAAATCAATAAAACCTATTTTCACTAGACATGACGCTCATAAGAAAAAACGTGTTGGTGAAGGTTGGAGAAGACCTAAAGGAAGACAAAATAAAATGCGTCTTCATAGAAAAGGTTATGCTAAAGGTCGTTCTACAGGTTACTCATCTCCTGAAGCTGTAAGAGGTTTATCAAGAGAAGGTTTAACTCAGAACATGATACGAAACATTGCAGATTTCAAAGATTTAAATAACAAAACAGATGGTGTAATTATTTCCAGAACTGTTGGTATGAAAAAGAAAACAGACTTAATAAATTATGCAAAAGAAAATTCATTCACTGTTTTAAATTTAAAAATCGAAAATTTTGAGAAAAAAACAAAAGAATTTTTAGAACAAAGAAAAAAACAAAAAGAACAAGTAATGGCTAAAAGAAAATCAAGAATTGAAAGTTCTAAAAAAGCTACTCCTAAAAAAGAAAAGAAAGTTGAATCTGAAAAAGAAGAAAATAAAACAGAAGAAAAATCAACTACACAGAAACCTGTTGTGGAGGATAAAAAATGAAACTTTCCGTTCAAAAAAAATTAGCTGCTAAAATTTTAAAATGCTCTCCTAAAAGAGTTAAATTAGCACCAGACCAATTACAGAAAATAAGTAAATCAATAACTAGTGCAGATATACACTCATTAATTAACGAAGGAACTATTTTAAAAGTTCAAAGCAAAGGTGTATCTCGTGTTAGAGCAAACAAAAAAGCTGCTCAAAAACGAAAAGGTTTACAAAAAGGTCCGGGTAAGAGAAAAGGTAAAAAGTTTGCAAGCACTACAAGAAAAGAACTATGGATGATCAAAATAAGATTACTTAGATCTTTCTTAAAAGAATTAAAGGAAAAGCAAATTTTAAGTCCTGAAGGTTACAAAGAGCTTTATGCAAAAGCTGGCGGTGGATTTTTCAGAAACAAACGTCACTTGAAAATCTACATGGAAGAACATAACTTAGTAAGGAAGGGATAATCATGGCAAAAAACGCAGTATACACAGTTAAATATAGACGTAAACGAGAAGTTAGAACTAACTACAAAAAACGTCTTGCACTTTTAAAAAGTGGAATTCCTAGATTAGTTATTAGAAAATCAAACAACAAAATAACTTTGCAAGTAGTTGAATATCATCCAGATGGAGATAAAGTTTTATTTTCATTTGTTTCATCCAATTTAGAAAAATTCGGTTGGAAATATTCAAAGAAATCTATTCCAGCATCTTATTTGGCAGGATTAGCATTGGGAAAAATCGCAAAAGACAAAAAAGTTTCAAACTTAATTGTTGATTTAGGACTTCAAGTTCCACATCAAGGTTCAAAACTATATGCCTCAATAAAAGGAATTGTTGATGCAGGAATAAATTTGAACGTAGATGAAAAAGTTTTTCCGTCTGAGGAAAGATTAAACGGAACACACATAGTTAATGACAACGTAACTTCTTTTAGTAAATACAAAAAAGAAGGATTAGATGTTTCAAAAATTCCTCAAGTATTTGAAGAAGTTAAGAACAAAATCATGAAATAGAGGTTCAAAATGGCAGAAAATAAAAAAAATGCTCCAAATTCAAGACCTGTTCAAGAAGATGAGTTTTCAGATTTAGATTTATGGCAACCCAAAACAGAAATTGGTAGAAAAGTTAAAGCTAGAGAAATTACTAACATTGATGAAATATTAAATGCTGGTAAAAAAATTCTGGAACCGCAAATTGTTGATTCTTTACTTTCTATTGAAAATGAATTATTGTTGATTGGTCAAGCTAAAGGTAAATTTGGTGGCGGTCAAAGAAGAATATTTAGACAAACTCAAAAGAAAACTAGAGAAGGTAACAAACCAAAATTTTCAACAATGGCTGTTGTTGGTGATAAAAACGGACACGTAGGTGTAGGTTTTGGTAAATCTAAAGAAACAGTTCCAGCAAGAGAAAAAGCAATACGTCAAGCAAAAATGAATATGATTGTTGTAAGACGTGGAAGTGGTTCTTGGCAAGATCAATCAAACGAACCTCACTCAATACCTTATGCAGTTTCAGGCTCATGTGGTTCTTATAGAATAACATTAATGCCTGCTCCAAAAGGTAAGGGTTTAGTTTGTGATAAAGAAATTGCTAAAATTTTAACAATGGCAGGGATTCAAAACATTTGGTCAAAATCTTTAGGTCAAACTAAAAATAAAATAAATGTTATAACTGCTACTATGCAAGCACTTAGAAAACTTTCATCAACAAAAAGTTTACCACAACATGTAGAAACATTATCTATGTTAGATGGTTCACAAAAAAAAGTAAAGGTGGAATCAAATGAGTAAAATCGCAGTAATCTTAATCAGAGGTTTAATTGGTGTAAGACACGACATTAGAGAAACACTATATTATCTAAACCTAAAAAAGAAACATGCTTGTGTTTTAGTTGAAGACACGCCTTCAGTTAGAGGAATGTTAAAGAAAATCAACGACGTTGCAACTTACGGAGAAGTAACTGAAGAAACAATAAAAGCATTAAAAGACAAAAGAGAAGTTAAAAGAGCAGACGGAACATCTAAAAAGTTCTTTTCTTTAGCTCCACCAAAAGGTGGTTTTGAAAGAAAAGGAATAAAACAACCTTATTCAGTAGGTGGTGCTTTAGGTTACCGTAAAGAAAAAATCAACGACTTGATTTTAAAAATGCTTTAGAGGTAATTCAAATGACTACTAATCATAGAAAAAAAAGCTCACGACATCGAGGAACATGGACTCACGGACACGGTGAAAAGAAAAAACATCGAGGTGCAGGAAGTAGAGGCGGTCGTGGTAATGCAGGATCTGGTAAAAGAGGAGATGCTAAAAAACCAAGTTATTGGAAAATCAAAAATTATGTTGGTAAGCACGGCTTCAAAAATCCAAATCAAAAAATAAAAATTAATGCAACAATTGCACAGCTAAATAACAATTTGAAATATTTAATTCAAAGTGATGTAGCAAAAGAAGAAGGAAAAACATATGTAATTGATTTAAGTTCTTTAGGAATAGATAAATTAATTGCAACAGGAACTCCTAAATTTGCTTTCAAATTAACTGTTGCATATGCTACTGAATTAGCTATTGAAAAAATCAAAGCTGCTGGTGGCTCTGTTGAAATTAAAGAATAATTGAATTTTTATTTATTTTATTTTTAAAAAAGGAATTTATTTCCTTAGTTTATTTAGGAAACTTTTTAAACAACCTAATAAGAACATATGAAAAGGTGTATTAAATGTCGTTACTAACATTACTAAAATTTGTTCCTGAAGTTAAAGGTCCAACAGAAAGAAATCTAGCATTCAAACAAAAAATGAAATGGACTGCTTTAGTTCTAGTCACATTCTTTATTTTAGGGGCAGTACATCTATATGGTTTAGGCGAGAACGCTTTAACACAATTCGAATTTTTATCTGTAGTTCTTGGAGCAAGCTTCGGTTCATTAATATCTTTAGGTATTGGACCAATAGTTACTTCATCAATAATATTACAATTACTTAATGGTGCAGGAATAGTTCAATTCAATCTTACAACTCACGAAGGTAAAGCTAAATTTCAAGGAGTACAAAAACTACTTACATATTTCTTTATAATATTAGAAGCGAGCATTTATGTTTTGATGGGAGGATTATCTCCTAAAGCAGGAATCTCTCCTCTTGTTTTAATAATTCAACTTTGTATAGGTGGTTTAATCATCATGTACTTAGATGAAGTAATTAATAAATGGGGTTTCGGTAGCGGTATATCTTTATTTATTGCAGCAGGAGTTTCACAATCTATTTTTATTCAAGCATTTTCTCCACTTCACCCAGTAACATCTGGAATTGTGGATAAATCTGCTTACATAGGAGCAATACCAAAATTAATTAACTTATTACTTTCAGGAGGGTCTCCAACACAAATTATGCTCATAATAGGAACTTTAATTGCAACAGTGGCTGTTTTTTTAATAGTTGTATTTGCTCAAGCTATGAAAATAGAAATTCCTCTTTCATTTGGAAGAATAAGAGGACATGGTATAAGATGGCCATTAAATTTTATTTACACTAGCGTTATTCCAGTTATTTTAGTTTCCGCATTAATTGCAAACGTTCAACTATTGGCTAAATTAGTTCAAAAATCAGGAATTGCTTGGTTAACTTGGATAGGAACATTTTCAGGAAACACTCCAACAGGAGGATTAGCTTCTTGGTTGGTTAATGTTGATATATTACCTAAATTAATTTCAGGAACTATGACTTTTTCAGACCTTTCTCATGCATTAGTTTACATGATAGCTATGATTGCAGGAGCAGTGTTATTCTCATGGTTCTGGATGCAGACATCAGGATTAGATCCAAAGTCTCAAGCAAAGCAAATGATGTCATCAGGTTTACAAATACCAGGATTTAGAAAAGACGCTAGAGTTTTAGAAAGATTACTTAAAAGATACATATACCCTTTAACAGTTATGGGTGGAATTTTTATAGGATTCCTTGCATCAGTTGCAAACATGACAGGAGCATTAGGTAGTGGAACAGGTATATTATTAACAGTTATGATTATTTACAAGTTATATGAAGATATAGCTAAACAACACATGGGAGATATGAATCCTGCCCTTCGTAAAATGATGGGAAAATAAGGTGGTGAAAAAAACCATCTTTTCAATGTGAAGTGAAGAACTCTTGTTCATCATTTCCTTTGTAAACAAATGAGGTGAAGCCATTATGGCATTTTATGAATTATTAAATCCAGTATTAAACCCTTTACTAAATTTGGGTGCGTTTACAACAATTTTAATTATAAGTATAATAGTTTCACTTCTAACAACATTAATTTACAAATATACTACTGATCAAAAAAAGTTAAAGTATTTGAAAGGAGAAACAAAAGCATATCAAGAAAAATTAAAAAATTTAAAAGATAAGCCAGACAAAGCATTACAAGTTCAATCAGAAATGATGAAATTAAATGCAGAATATATGAAGGCTTCATTCAAGCCAATGTTTTTTACAATAATTCCTGCTTTGTTGTTTTTAGGATGGTTAGGCGCAAATTTGGCTTTTGTACCTTTGATGCCTGATTCTCCATTCGATATGAATGT
>CAYSFC010000012.1:0-19747 GCA_964430665.1 uncultured Methanosarcinales archaeon
AGGTCTTTTAACATACTTTCAAAAAAGGAAATAAGTTTATAAAACTTTAGTGTTGATGTCCAGTGCTTTTATGATCTGATTTAGATTCCATACCATAAGCTACAAAAGAAACTACGGTCACAGCTATCAAAAAAGAAACTATAATTTTAAAAGAAATTTGATTGAATCCACCACCATCTAAATTCAAAAACAATAAGACTGTTGCGATGGCAGGAGGGTGTTGCACTTTAGTTATGGTCATTATTAATCCTACACCCAAAACACAAACACCTAATATTGTTGGAGCTATGAGAGATTGAGGTAAAAATGAAAAATAAGATTGAAATAAAGGACCCATCAGGGCTCCAGCGAAACCAATTAAATGTCCTGCTAAAATATTTTTAAATTGAGCGAACTCACTTCCTTCTCTTAAATACAACATAAACAAACTCGCTGCAAAAGGAGGTATCATTAAAGGTAACTTTAAAAAAATACTTAAGTATGTTAATATAGCTATAGTTATGGCTAATAAAGGTAGTTTAATTAAGTCTTTAAACATACTTTCTGCCATAATTATAAATTGAGATAAATGATTTAAAAAGTTATTTATTCTAAAACTTTAAGATATCCTGCTTTAATTTCATAAATTTCTCCCATCGCAATCAAAGAATTAATTAAGTCTTCTGCATCATCTTCTTTAAACTTATTTACAATTTCATCGAAGGGACAACCAACTTTAGAATCGTAATTTCTTATGAAATCTATAATTTTGTCAGAAATGTTTTTACCATCTAAATTTTCTAGAGAGGGAGTTTGAAATTCAATTATTTCGGGTGTTGGTTTGGTTTCGATAGGGATTAAATCCTCTTCAGGTTGGTTTTGAAGCATTAAATCTAAATATTTTTTTCTAAATTTAAACCATTCAGGATTTTTAGAAAGTTGGTCTTTGTTAATTATTTCTGAGACAAGACATAATTCATTTTCAAATTCCCTTATTCTTGCAATTATTAAAACTAAATCCCCTACTTTCAGATTTTTTTCTTGAATTAATGAAGAGAAATCGTTAACTTTTATGGTTGATGTGCCATCATCTAATAAAAATCGTACAGAAGATTCTATTCCAACAACAACACCCATAACATTTATTCTAGAAATTCTTCCAAAAGGCGTTTGAACGTAATTTGGTTCCCAACCTTCTTGTAAAATATATTTTCCATTTAGAAGAGTTTTAATAGGACAAATTTTTGCTGTTTCTCTACTTATATTTGTTTTTGATTCCATTTTAAACTCTAGATATAAAACCTTTCTTGGGTCTAAAAATATCTCCACTACGAGTAAGTTTTTCTAAAACTTCTTCTACTTTTGATTCTTCGATACCTTTAGATTCACATTCTTTTACAACAGCTTCAACAGAAAGAGTTTTTCCAACAGATTTTTCTAAATGTGAAATTGCTTCTTTTACTATTGCAATATGACTTCTTTGACTTGCAGTCACTCCTGTTGTTATTCTATCAATATCTAATTTTCCGGTTTCAGGATCTAAACCAATTTGACTTAAAGTGTGGTGCAATAATTCTGTTGCTTTAACTGCGTCTTCTTTTGTGGCAATTGGAGAAAGTCTCACTTTTGCACTTGCTTCAGTTAATCTTACTAATGCTTCTAATTGACGTGGAGTTATGGAAACAGATTTAATGCTTGATTCTTCTGAACCACCCATGTTTCTTAATTTAACATAATAATTTTGAATTTCTTCGAGAGCATCATCACTTAATTTTGGTTTAACATTGTTTTTGGCGTATGCAATGTATTTTTTAATAAAGTCTGTATTTAAAGTATGATTTGATTCTGTTCTAGATATATCTTGGTGTAATTTTAAAATAAAATTTGCTACAAGTTTGTCTTTATCTCTGTTTGGAACATCTCTTACAGGAAATATTAAATCGAAACGAGAAATTAAAGCAGGAGGTAAATCGATTTGTTTTGCAAAAACTTCAAAAGGTTCAAACCTTCCGAATTTAGGATTTGCTGCAGCTAAAACTGTGGTCTCACATTTTAAAGTTGCTTGGATGTTTGCTTTATTGATTGTTACTGTTTGTTGTTCTAATGCTTCGTGCATTGCAGAACGATCTTCAGTTGTCATTTTATCTAACTCATCAATACAAACAATTCCTTTGTTTGCTAAAACTAAAGCTCCTGCTTCAAGAGCCCACCCTTTAAGAAAATCATCACGTATTACTGATGCAGTTAAACCAGCACCGGATGCACCTTTACCAGAAACAAATCTTGATTTTGGTGCAATCACAGAAATTCTTTTTAGTAATTGTGATTTTGCTGCTCCAGGATCTCCAATTAATAAAACGTGTATGTCTCCTCTTGTTTTTATTCCATCGCTTCTGGGTTTTTGAACTCCTCCTAGTAATTGTAAAACCAAAGCTTCTTTTATTTTTTCATAACCATAAATTGAAGGAGCGAATGAAGAAACCAAATCTTTGAAAACATTTTCTGTTTTTGAAAATTCAATTATTTTTTGTTCGTCTTCTTTTGAAATTATTATTGCTCCGAAATCTTCTTGTAAGGGATGAACATAATTTGCTTCAATGACCAAATCAAATTCTATAGATTTTCCGCCTGTTGGTAAGTTTATTGGAATTTCTGCAACAATACCATAAATTCTTACTTTGCTTCCAGGATTTGTTTTCTTTTCTCCTATTGGAGAAACTAAATCGTGTTTTAAAAGAACGTTAAATCTTTTTGCTTGTTCGCCACCATCTAAGTTCTCGGTTGCTTCTTCTAAAACTAATTTTTGAACATCAATAAGTTCTTTGTCTAAAAGTTTAAAACCACCTTTTCTTCCACAACCACATTGTGAAGGTTCTCTAAATTTTTCGTCAACTTGAACAACACTAAGTATATTTCCGCAAGAAGGACATTCGAATTTTGCAGATGTGGCTCTTGGTCTTACATCCCCTTTTTTCCTTACAACACCTTCAACTTGAATTAATCTCCCTATATGTTTACTTCTTATATTTCTTATAGAAATGTTGTGAATTTTTGGAATGTTGTAGAATCGTACAAAAAAATCTTTTTGTTTTTTATCTCCTTGTAAATCCATTCTCTCTACAGCCATGCTTGCCGTTTTGAAAGATTCTTCGGGATGATCAAGAAGATTTTGTGCTAGCTCTGGATTGAATAGAGAAAGATCTGAAAAATCTACAGGAAGGAAGAAATCTCCTTTTTGAAAAGTAGAAACTAGTTTTTGATAATAGAATTTTTCAAAAAATTCTTGAAATAATATTAATTGTTCCCCCACATCCATATTGACACCTACTTTGTGAAGTGAGAGGTCATTGATAAATATGTGTTGTTAGAAAACGTATATATTACGAAGTATATTTTATAAAATACAATTGGTTGAAAAAGCAATATTAATAAACTGAGCCGTATATTTTGAAAATATGAAAATTATTTTTATTTATGGCCCTCCAGCAACTGGAAAACTTACTGTGGCTAATGAACTAGTTAAAATCACGAATTTTAAACTTTTTCATAACCATTTAACTGTTGATTTAATTTGTTCTCTTTTTGAATGGGGTGGTGAAAATTATTCTAAACTAAATGCTAAATTTAGACTTGAAATGTTTAAAGCAGCAGCTGAAGAAAATATGGATGGTCTTATATTTACATATTGTTATGCTTATCCTGAAGATGATAAATTTGTAAAACAAGTTACAAAACTTATGAAAAAATACAATGTAGAGGTTTGTTTTGTTCAATTGTATTGTTCTAAAAAAGAATTAAAGAAAAGAGTTAAGGGAGCTTCCAGAGAGAACTTTGATAAAATTAAAACTAAAAAAGGAATTGATTCGGTATTGAAAAAATGGGATTTGTATACACCAATTTCTTTTGTGAAAAATTTAAGAATAGATAATGAAAATATTTCTGCTAAAAACGTAGCTAAAAAAATAAAAGAACATTATAAATTATAAAAAAGAAAAGAGAATTTATTTTTTCTCTTTTAAAACTTTAATTAACATTTCAACAGCCCTGTAAACATCTTCTACAGATTTTGTTCCAGTACATACAATTTTACCATTACTAAATAATAAGAATGTTGCTTTAGCTGCAGGTAATTTGAAAACTAAACCTGGGAATTGTTCTGGTTCATATTCTGTGTTGTCTAATTTCATAGCCAATGTATTTAAATTTAGATCCATTCCAATATTTCCGCTTGCAACCATATTTTGAACGTTAATTTCTGGAGTAACTTTGATTGTAATATTTATTTTTTTCAAAGTTTCAATTATTTTGTTTAATGATTCTCTAACCATATCTAAGCTTTTTGCACCAGTTGATACAACTTTTCCGGAACTGAAAATTAGAGCAGAAGTCTTAGGTTCTTTGATTCTTATGACAAGGCCTGGGAATTGTTCTGGGTTGTATTCTGTGTTAGACAGATTAGCCGCCATTTTTTCCAAAGGAATGTCGTGTTCTAGGCTTGTTGATACAACAATATTAACTATAGTTATATCTAGTTCTTTTTTTAATTCTTCTAGAGTTTTAGCCATTTTTTTAATTTCCCCCAATAAAATTTTAAATAAAAATAAACGCAGTTTTTAAATCAAAAACGTCTGCGAATACATCTTGTTTAAAAAGCAAAAGATAGGTTTATTTATAAAGGCTCCTATTTTTAATTATTTTTAAAAAATTCCTTTAAAAGGGGTAAAAAACACCTTTTCTTCTTGTGGAAACACTTCAAATATCTTTTTTGAGCTTTATTAGAGGTTTTATAATTGTGTCTATACTCCTATATTTCCTATGTACTTGTTAAGGATAGAATGGTTTGAGTAAAGTTGTTATATTTGTTTGTTGAGCAACAATCCTATATTGGTGTTTTTTACAAATATTTGGGTAGTTTGTTGAAATTGAAAAAATATAAAAGGAGTCATCGTCGGAATTGATTTGTTCAAAATGTTTAGTTATATTTTCGGAATTTTGGTCAATATAAGATAAAATTCTATCCAAAGATGTTTCTTCATCTTTTGCACAAAATTTATCTATTTTAAAGACTGATTTAATAGGTTCTTGTATTTCAGCCCCTGCAATTAAAACACCATTTTCTTTTAAATAAATATAAATGCTTTTTTCATTTATTTTGAAATCATCTAAAGTTTGTTTGTAAAGAAATTTGTATTCATTTATTTCTGGAGACTCAGGGTTCCTTGAGAGAATTATTTCCATAATAAGGAATTTTGTTTGGTGGTTAAAAAGTTTATGAATTAATGTTCTCTATTTTGTGTTCATAATATGGTAAGAGATTCTCCATTTCTTTTTTGTGTCCTGCACCAACAACAACCATAATTTTTTCGTTTGGAAATTTCTTCATTATATGTATTGTTTTTTTAGTCATGTAATGATTTCTTTCTTCAATTAAAGTTTTGTGAAGAGAAGGGTATGTTTTTTTTGTTTTTTCTAGTAGTGTTTGAATTAAATCTTCTTTAGGTATTTTGCTTAAATCGAATTGAAGACGATGTTTTTTAGAAAATAAAGACATAAAAAAATCTTTTAAAACATTAAATTTTTCTTTGAAAGTGAATGCTTTTGAAAATCGCTTCAAAGTTATTCCTATTGGTCTGTCAATCAAAAATAATTTTAAATTATTTTTTTTAGCCAATGTTGAAGCAAACAACATGTCGCTTCCAGGATTCAAATTAACAATAGATCCTAATTTTTTTTGGGCCCAACGACCAATTATTGAAAATAAAAATCCAGTAAGGCCGATTTTGAACAAAGAGTTAAAAGGAACGCCTTTTTTTTGTGATTCAGGATGTTCTAATGCAAACAAACGATCTCTATCTAATTCAATAGCGATTATTGTTGGTTTGAAATCAAAAAAAGTTTCTTTTATTCTTTCTAATGATTGTGAAGAAATGTGGCTTGTTCCAACTATTTTTATATTTTCTAACATAAGATTATGAAAAAAGAAATGATTTAAAAAAATATGTAAAAACACAAAATTTGACTTTTGTGTATTAAAAACAATAAATTAATTTTTTATAGGAATTTTTTCCCATAACATATCAAACAAAGTTTGAAGTGCGGAAGCAAAATATTCTGAGTTTAACCAAATACCTACATCGTAGTTTGGATGAACTTCTGCATCGTCAAAAAGTAAGAATGTTAATTCTTTCCCATCTGCGATTGCAAATCTTGCATTTATATGATCTATGTGTTTAACTTCAGCAAATTCTTCTAAAATTTTAACTTCTTCTTTTGATTTGGAAGTTAAATTTGCACCTATTTTAATTTTTACTCCTCTTTCACTAGCTTTTTTGAAAGCTTTTATTAAAATATCTGCCTTTCTTATTAATCCATCTTCAGAAGTCATTAAAATAAATTCATTTTCTACAGTTTTCAACATTAAAAGAATTTGGTCATACACACTGTTTCTTCCTTTGAAGGAAGCAGTAAGCTCAGAAGGTTCAATCATTTCAACACCGTCGTTGTGTAATGAAGTTAATTCTTGTAAAATAGGAGATTCTCTTAAAGTTTCTAAATTTTTATTTTGTTCTTCAGCTTCAGCTTTAACTTTATTTTTTACACGATCTAAAACTTCAGAAGGTGAAACTGCAATATATTTTATTGGTTTCCCAATTTTCATAACAATAAATCCTTTTTTCTCTAAAGATTCAAGAACATCGTAACTTCTTGATCTTGGTACGTTAGAAATGTCTGAAAGTTCTCCAGCGCTTGAAACGCCTCTTGATAATAAAGCAACCCAAATTTTTGCTTCATAACTATTAAGTCCGAATAACTTAAGCTTATCTATTAATCCTTTATCAACAATCATTAATATGACCTCCTATATGAGTGTTTGTGTATAATTTAACCATTAAGTGATAATGATTTTATAAATATCACAAAAGTAAGAAATGTAACCATGTTTATAAATTTATCTAATTATAACTATTGGTCAGTGAAGACATTTTAAAATGTGAGTCTGACACCACCATTTCCTATGGAGAGTTAATTTTTGGATTCAGGGTTCTCAAAACTTCTTTGTACAGATTTGTTTATTTGTGGATTTTTATTAATTTCATGTTTTTTTAGTTTTGTTATTATTTAATTTGTTATTTATTTATTTATTTCAATATTGAAATTAAATATATATAATATATAAAAATATAATTTTTTTATAAATAAAATTTAAATAACTTGATTTCAATCAAAAAGCTAAATAAAATGTGTTTATTAAAATCAAAATATATTAATTACACACTAAATAAATTTGTTTTTGATTGAGATCTTAAATTAAATAATATTTTTTAAAAGGAAATAGATGTTTGTCAGAATTATTTTAATTGAGTGAAAAGGTATTTTGTATGTTCTTAAATTGAAATTATGTGTTTCCATAGGAAGTGTTGGTGTGTGAGAGGGTCTTTTTTTGAGTAAATATGTTGTTAAATAAATATGTTGCAAAATATATTTTAAATATTGTGCTGTGTTTTTAAAGAACCTAATTTATCGTTTACAGATGGTTAAAAAGAAGTTGAACGGGTTTTTTGAAAAATTTCTTCAAACAGATTCTTTATTTGCTAATAAAAAAGCAATGCAATCAGCTTACGTTCCACATGAAATGGAACACAGAGATTTTCAAATAAATCAAATAGCAAAAATTCTTGCTCCTGCTTTAAAATTAGATAAGCCTTCTAACTTGTTTATTTATGGAAAAACTGGAACTGGTAAAACTGCTTCTGTAAGACACACTTCTGAACAAATTTTAGATGTTGCTAAGGAGAATGGTGTTCCAGTAAATGTTATATATGTTAATTGTAAGTTAAAAAAAGTTGCAGATACAGAATATCGTTTAATTGCTGAAATCGCTAGATCTTTTGGTGAAGAAGTACCTCCTACAGGTTTACCAACAGAAGAGGTTTATAATATTTTCTTTAAGGCTTTAGATATTAAAGAACAAATTTTAATATTAATATTAGATGAAATAGATCAATTAATTAAAAAAACAGGTGATGAAGTTATTTATAATTTAACAAGAATAAATTCTGAACTTAAAAATTCTCAAATTTCAATTGTAGGTATTAGTAATGATTTAATGTTTAGTAATTATATTGATCCTCGTGTTAAAAGTTCTTTAAGTGAAGAAGAAATTATATTTCCTCCTTACAATGCATTACAAATTCAAGACATTTTAAAGAAAAGAGCATCTTTGGCATTTAGACCCGATGTTTTAGATGAAGGAGTTATACCGAAGTGTGCTGCTTTTGCTGCTAGAGAACACGGAGATGCGAGAAGAGCGTTAGAACTTTTAAGGGTTGCTGGAGAGTTGGCTGAGAGAGCAGACTCAACTAAAATAGAAATCGAACATATTGATTTAGCAGAAGAAAAAATAGAAAAAGATAGAATTATTGATGTTGTTCATACACAACCAAAACAATTCCAATTAGTTTTATTTTCTATTTTTTTAATTCAAGGAGATTCTAATAAAAAAAGAAAAACTATTTTTACTGGGGATTTATATGATATTTACAAAGATTTATGTCCCAAAATAAATTTAAGACCAATAACTCAAAGAAGATTATCTGATATTGTTGCAGAGTTAGATATGTTGGGTTTGATTAATGCAAAAGTTATATCTAAAGGTCGTTTTGGTAGAACAAGAGAGATAAGTTTAGCGATACCATCACATTTGTTAGATAAGGTTGAAGATCTTTTGGGAAAAGAGTTGGGTTTGGACTCTAAAAAATTAACATAATGGATAAAAAATGGATGTTCCAACTATGATAGACTTTCTCGTTGAGAAAGGAGAATTTGTTGACGAAACAACAGCAAAAAAATTAAAAGAATTAGTTAAGTTAGATGATAAAATTGAGATAAAAAAACAATTTCAAATTTTTTTCAAAAAATATTTTCCAGATTTTGATTCTTCTGAATTTTTCAAAACATTTTTTCCTAAAGTTGCAAATGATGGTGTAAGAATTTCTATATTAAAATCTTTTGAAAAAACTCCACAAAAAAGAACTGTTGATGATTTTACAAAATATTTTAATGTTAGATTTAAAACAACAGAAAGATTTTTGAGAGGTAGACGTGAACTTAGTGGATTAACATCTATTCGAAGAGTTACAGGTAAGAAAGAAAGAGAAACTGTTTCTGTTATAGGTATGATTCTAGATATAACTCAAACAAAAAATAAACATTTCATATTAACAATAGAAGATATGACTGGTGTTATAAAAGTTTTAATTAACAAAGATAATGATGACTTAATTGAAATCGCCAAGGATATGGTTCTTGATGAAATTGTTGGTGTTGTTGGAACTGCAGGTGGAGATATTATTTTCGCTCAAAACATAATTTATCCAGACATTCCTTTAAGTAAAGAATTAAAGAAATCTCCTTTTGATCATTATGTTGTTTTTATAGGAGATACACATTTTGGTTCAAAGGAATTTTTAAGTGAAGAATTTAAAAAAATGTTGTTGTGGTTAAATGGTAAGATGGGAAACCCTCAACAAAGAGAAATTGCCAGAAAAGTTAAGTATGTTGTTTTTACAGGTGATGTTGTTGAAGGTGTAGGTATTTATCCTGGCCAAGAAAATGATTTAACAGTTGACAATATGCAAGGACAATATGATGTGATGGCTGACTATTTGAAAAAAATTCCACCCAATATAAAAATAATCATTGCTCCAGGTAATCACGATTCAGGAAGAATTGCGGAGCCTCAATTACCTATAGAAAAAGATTATGCTTCTGCTATTTGGGATCTCCCAAACGTAATAATGGTTTCAAATCCAGCATATGTTTCTTTAGATGTGACTGAAACTTTTAGTGGTATTGATGTTTTAATTTACCACGGGTATTCTTTAATTTATTATGCTGATGCCGTACCTAGAATTCGTTCAGCAGGAGGACAACAGGCTGTTGATGAAATAATGAAATTCTTGTTGAAGAGAAGACATTTGGCTCCAACACACGGTTCTTCACTTTATGTTCCAGATATTTATGAAGATCCTTTAGCAATAGATCCCATTCCTGACATTTTTGCAACAGGACACATTCACAGAGTTGCAACAACAAATTATAGAAATGTAACTTGTATTAATTCATCTTGTTGGACTGCAATTACAGACGATCAAGAAAAAAGAGGTTTATTTCCTCAACCAGGAAGAGTTGTTTTAGTTTCATTAAAAACAAGAGATGTAAAGATAATGAATTTTAATTCACATGCAGATGTTGCAACTGTTTCAGATCGTGAAAAGTTAAAAAAAGGTTGAAAATGTTTGTAAGAGCTAAAAACATCAAAGGTAAAAAATACGGTTATTTAGTTGAAAATGTTTGGAAAAAAAATAAAGTTTCTCAAAAAGTTAAAAAATATCTTGGACCCATAATAACAATCAATTCTGATTTTAATTCGTTACCAAAAGAAGCAGAAGATTATGATTGGACTAAACCAACCAAATTGATTTTTAGAGAAATCATGGCAGATATGTTTCTTAGATTAGGTTTTGAATTAAAAAATTGGAGATTAATTAAAGAAGATTTAATTGTGAATTTGGCTACTTGTAAAATAATCAAAGATGGTAAAGATGTTGTTCTTCTAATCAATGGAAGATATTTATATGGTAGGGATTTGTGTTATTTACAAAATTTCTTTAAAACTGAAGAAGACGAATACAACAAAGGCCAAAAACTAGCTCAAACATTTAGTGATCTAGGAATATATGTTCATCCTGAAGTTTTTATTATGCTTTATAAAAGAATTTATCTTTAATTATGTGTTACTACTTAATAATAGTTAAAAAACGATAAGTTTATAAATAAGAACTCTTTACATATGACTACAATGTATTATTTCATAAGATTTTTAGCGGCTTTTGATATTTTAGCAGGCGTCCTTTTGGTTTTGGGGCCTACTGTAATACCAATAAGGTTGCTTTTAGGTCATGGGTTATATCTTTTAATTAAAGGTAAACTCTTCAAAGGAGACTTCCTTAGTGCAATAGATTTCGTTATAGGGATTTATTGTATTTTTGCATTATTGTTTCCCATCTCTTTATTGAGTTGGATGGCTGGTGGCTATTTGCTCTTAAAAGGAGGATTATCGTTCATATAAATGAAATTATTTCATTATGTGTTCGATAAATTTTATTTTCTTTGGAAATATTGTTCCAATAATTAAACCAAGTATTCCTGCCATAAATGCATATTTTGATCTCATAATTACCATAATCATAAAACAAAATAAAGCAACAGTCATAGGTAGATAAATTCTTTTTTTCATATAAAATAAAAATATTCCTATGTTTTTAGTTAATGGCAACATTGAAAAGAACGCAATTAATGCATTGAACATAGAAATATAAAGTATAAATTCTATGTTTGTTGCAAAATATAATCCTTGCGCGATTAATGCTATTGCGACACTTGTCAAGGGCGCTAACATCCATATTACATACATATCTTTTCTACTTTCATAATGAAATCTTTTTCCATGTTTTAGTCTTTCAATTGGTTGAATATCTAAAGCTCCTGGAGTCATTAAAGGAATCAACCCATAAGATAGAAAACTAACTATGAATCCTATTAAAAGTCCGTTAGTCCATCCCTCATATTTAACTTTATTTCCTCTCATTATTGCTCCTAGTTTCGGTACAGAAATGAAAGCAAACAAAGATCCTGCACATATTAACCAAGAATAAATCCACATAATTATACCTGTAGTTATAGTTAAACTAGTAAATGCCCATATGAAGAAGAAAAATATCAAAGACATAAGAAATACACTTATATGGAAATCTCTTATTTCTTCATTTTCAAAAGAATAATGACGTTTTAACTGTCTAAAAGTCCAATCACCAATAAGTACTTCTCTTATACCCATGCTCTTTCCTCTTTTTTAATATTTATAATCTTTTACTTTTTAAAATAATCGTTTAATTTGAAATCTCCTACAAATACTTCGTCATTTACAAAAATGGTTGGAACTATTGATATTTTTGAATTTAAAATTAATTCTTTTGTTTTAATCCACTCTTCATTAGGTAATTTTCCACCTAAACAAGCATTTAATTCTGTTTTATTTATTTGAAGTCTCGTTAGTACGTCCTCTAAAACTCCTTCGTCCACAATATCATAATCCATCACAATGTTGTGATATGGCCAAAATTTTTCTGAATTGGAATAATAAAGACAATATCCTATTTTTGTTATTGTATTATTTTCAAGAGATACAAAGGAATACGATATTTTATTTTTATTTAATTTTTTAAATTCTAATATTTTTTCTTCTATTTCTTTTGTTTTCAAATCTCCATAGTACCCAAACAAAGTTATTTGTATTTCATTTCCTTCGTCAAGTATTGGATTTGAAGGATGTTTAACAATCACGTTGTTTTCAACATCCTTAAGAAATGTTCGACAGTTTTCAGGTTGCATATTGTTTATTGTTTTATAATCACAACTTTTTTTTAAGTTAAATTCTGTTGGTAAAAATAATATAATTAAAATAATTATAATTATAATCCAACTCAAAGAATAAAAGTTCCTAAAAAGACGTTGATTTTTCTTTTTTTCAAGTTTTTTGTGAAAAAGTTCTATGTGTTTAGGCACTCTTTCTTTTTTTGTTACAGATTTAATTATAGCTGTGAAAAATTTTTTATTTATTAGGAAAAATATTATTATTGTGAAGAATAAAATTAATCTTACATTTATCATGTATATTTATTGTACACAATCATTTATAAATTTCACTTAAATTAGAGTTTAGTTTTAACAGAATATTTTGCTCCACATGCAGAACATTTTAATATATATATTCCTGCATCTTTTTTAATTTGTGTATCTGGTTTTCCACATTCTTTACAAATTACAAACTCATCTGCAAACATTTGAATTCTTTCATTTATTTTTTCAGAAGATAGTTTTGTGTTGAAAATTACGAAATTTCCTTCAACTATGGATTTTGTAGCTAAAAATTTTTCAATGTATTTTGCCAATAATTCAATTGGTCTTCTTAATGTTGCTGCTATTTGTATTAAATTACTTATTACCGTTCTATTACCTTGTAAATGCCCTTTAACTTTAGGAATAGAAAATCGTTCTTTAGTACCCAATTCTTCAGGTAATTTTTCTCTTGCAAGTTTTAACATTTCTTCATAATTCATTTTATTGTAGTAGAAAATAACGTTGCTTTATAAATTTAGCTTTGTTTTATCCCATAAATGCATCCAATCCTGTTTGTTTTTCCTTTTCCTTTCCAAAAACATGAAGTATTCTTTTTTTAGTTAGTTCTAAAGATTCTTTAAGGTAATTACTGACTCCATATTTTTCAGCTAAATTTAAACTCATTTCCAAATATTTAATTATTGATCCTTCAGATATTGTAAATATTATTTTTCCTCCACAATTTGTACATTTCCCAATTAAAGGAGGTCTTCTGAATTTTTCATTACATTTTCCACATCTAAATTGTTGCAAGGAAAATTTTCTCAAATTACCTTTAGTATCTCTAATAAAGTGTTTTTCAATTATTAATCTCGCAACATCTGTTGCATCAACAGATCTTAATTTTTCTGCCAGATCCATTTGACATTCTATTTTTTCTGCCATCGAAGGAAGTGTTTTATATGATGAACACAAAACTCCTTCATTTATGTTTTCAGTATGGTGTGTGAATAGCATTCCTTCAAATTGTTTTTCTGTTCCCAAAACATGATTTATTTGTTTTATTTTCACATCCCATGGCATCTTAAAATTATTACATGCTTCATAAAATTCTAAAGGATATTTATTTACAATATCCATATTAAATGCCATATCATCAACTTCTTTAGGATTCAATAAAGTTGTGAGAACTAAAGGTGCGTCCATTGTTGAACCTCTAGAAGTTCCTAAATATTTTTGTGAGAAATTTAAAAAAGCATCTAATACTAAAAATGCACAACTTTCATCACCATCACAATCTCGTCTCATAGCTGCGTGAAATAAAGGATGTGCCATCATACCTTGTGATTGCGTCCATCCAATTATTCTTGCAACAGTGCCGGATGAAGTGTGAGGAGCTAAACCAACTATTAAATGTCCTACTAAATCTTCTGGTGTTTGGGCATTGTAAAAAGGTTTTTGATTGTATAGTTTAACTAGTAATTCATCTATGAATTGAGATGCTCGTAAAAGTATTTTATCACTTCCTTCATCAGGAGAATCTCTTCCTATTGGTAAAACAACATCTTGTGCTTTAAGTTCTAAAATTTGATTTTCATTTTCTAATTGTTTGTCGTATATGTCTGTGAGATATCCTAATTTTTTTAACTTTTCAACACTTACGAAAATTTCTTTTGGTTTAAAATGTGTTAATGTTATTTCGCTTGCATCAAATCTTATTGTTCCATCTTTGTTTACAGCTAAACTATTTTTTGCACGAAGAATTGCTTTTATTGGGTGTTCAACAGTTTTATCTTTTCCAACCATTCCTCTAACGCCTTTTATTAAATCAGGATATATTTTTGTATTGAGTTTTTTTAAACATTGATTGAAAATTGATTTTATGGGGATGCTCCATTCTTTCTCATCTTTGAAAACCTTATCGGGCATTTTTTCCGCTATTTTTGGTGTAACTTCTTCTCCTGTTTGAACATCTATTTTTTGTCTTATTGTTTTACTTCCGCAAATCTCACAAATTTTCAAAGGAGTTTTGTTTTTACATTTTGGACAAATATAAACTGGAAATACGCTTGTTACTTTTCCAACTTCTAACGCAGCTTGAAAACTTCTTAATCTCCCTCCATCTTCTCCAACTGGAAAAAGTCCATGTGGGTTTCCTTTCATTTTACGCATTTTAGCTTTTTCAGGTCTACCCATTCTTGCACCAACAAAAATTCCTGACTTGTCTTTTATTTTGAATGGTGAAAGTTTATTTATTATTTCTAAAACCCATAAATCTGAATTTTCATCAATTATACTTAGAATTTCTTTAGCATCTAAAGATGATTTTATATTTAATGTTTCTGCAAGTGCCAATGCATTACCTGATGTTATATGAACATTATCTTCATTTTCAACTTTGTGAGGAACACCTAATAATTCAAGAGCTCTTTTTCCCTTTTCATATTCAGGACTAAAAGGTAAAGTTATTTTAGGAATTTCTAATAAAAATTGAGCATGAGTGAACCAAAGCATTAAAGATTTAAATTCTTTAACATCTATTTCTTTATAGAAGAAAATAAATTTAGGATGTAAAGGTATTTTTAATATTTTTGAAAAATTTCTCGCAGTTTCAAACGATATTTTTGTTGCGATCGGATCATTGAATAAATTTTTCAAGAAATCTTCTTCAACTTCAAGATATTTAGAGTATAATTTTAAATCTTCTTCTCCTACTTGTTTTTTTAGTGCTTCTTTAAGATGTAAAATCCAATATTCTTCAACATATCCTGCAGGAATTAATTTATGTGCTCTATCAAAAAAATCTCCATAATTAATTAATGCATCCCCATTATAAATTACCTCTTCTATTTCTTTTGAAATTTTTTGTGCTTCATCAAACGAATCTAAATAAAGAACGCTTTTGTCTTTTAGCTTTACTATAGGTCCCATTAAATGATCGCATGTTGTAAAAAGAGATGCCTTTCCCGGACGCTCAACTTTTAATTGAGTACCTATAGCGATTAAATCATTCATCACAGCCAAAGTTGCGGGATGCGTACTCTGACCTGAATATCCGCTATTTCTACTTCGTCCATATCTTAATCTAAATGCACCACTTCTCATAGGGTGTCCCAAAACAGGTCTTCCTCCAACCAAATCTTTTACAAAAACAGTATCTGGTTGTATTTTTTCTCTTATCAAAAGTCCTGGTTCTTCTAATTTTCTTTGTTCAACTTCAACTTCAACTTCTTTTTTGTCATTTCCTTGAGCTTTTAGTTTTTTTTGTAAAGTAACATGTTCTTCAAGAAAATTCCAATCTTCCATTCCAAATTCATTTCCCCACTTCTTCAAATTTTTCCAAAGCTTTGGTGCTTTTAACGGAATACATGAAGAGTGAATTAAACAATAACCACTTCTTAATAAATTTGTTTCAACTCTTGGTAAATCTTTTAAACTTGCATTAGATAATTCTCTTTTTTCAGAAGGATCTCCTGCAATTTCTACAGGAATATTTTTCATTAAAAATTCAGATTCTTCTTTGTAAGGATAATATTGTAAATTAGCAACATATTGATGATAGTCTTCTAACTCTGCCTGACATCTTTTTATTTCTCTTTCATCTGGATCATATTTTTTGTAACCTAAATGTTTTCTAACATAATCTGCAATCAAAACAGAAACTGATGCACCAGTTCCACCAGCGTTTCTTATAGGTCCTGCATAATTCAATCTAAAAAATTCTCCACTTCCATCTCTTCTTGGAATAATATCTATCGAAGTTAGCCCTTCAAGTGGTGAAGAAACAACTCCTACTGTAACATATGCAAAACCAGTTCTTACACCTACTTCAATTGCTTCTTTTTTGTCTTTAAATTTACAATATTTTTCTTGTGCGATTTCTAGTGCTATTTTGAATGCTATACGCCAATCTAAAGAACCATATTCTTCTTCTAGTTCAACTATTCTTTCAACAACACCAGAATCAATTATTTGAGGAGCAACCACAGAAATTATTCCTACTACTCTTTCAGCCATGTTTTTTGCGAGCTTAATCTCTATGTAATCTTCAGGATCAAATCCTAATGCTCTTGCTTTTTTTGCAATTTCAAATGCTTCAATTGTTTTATTTTCTAAATAGTCAAAATATTCAGATGTGGCTTTAGAACAAGCAATATTTCTTTCTTTCATTTTAGTACCTACAATATACATGTGGTTTGTTGATTTTTTAGAATTTGCTTAACTATATAAAATTTGCTTACAACACGAAAAGCTTATAAAATGATTATTCTATTTTTTGGTTATGATTTTAGATTATCTTATAAATCCTTTAAAAGCAGAGAACAGACCATCAGTATTATTAATATATGGATTTATTTATACTATTGTCGCTACACTACTTGCTTGGGCGTTATTTAGAGGTCAAGCAAGCATAGTTTTTGTGTTCTTTATTGTGTTGGCTTCAGTTCCTTTAATTATTGGAATAATTAAAAATGAAGAAAAAAAAGACGTTTCTGATTTCAACGAAGTAGCTTTGTTAAAAGAACACAGTAAGGCTCTTTCCGCATTTATGTTGTTATTTCTAGGAATAACTTTGGCTGTTGTTTTAATTTATACAATTTTACCTAGTGAAACTGTGAGTGCTTTATTTTCTTCTCAAATTGAAACTTTAGGAGGTTTAAATCATTCTTTTGGAGGAAATGTTACCGCTAAAGTTACTGATTCTTTTGGGAGATTCATAGACATATTTACAAATAATATGTTTGTTTTGATTTATTGTTTATTATTTTCTTTGCTTTACGGTGTGGGTGCTATTTTTATTTTGACATGGAACGCATCTGTTATTGGTGTTGCAATCGGAAATTTTATTCGTACAAGAACATCTTTATTGTTGGAACAATTTGGAGTTATTTCAATAGCACAATATTTTGAAACCATTTCTATTGGTTTGTTGAAATATTCAATACATGGTATTCCTGAAATTGCAGGATATTTTGTTGCAGGTCTAGCAGGAGGAATAATTTCTATAGCGGTTATAAGACATGATTTCAAAGAAAGAAAATTTGAACACGTTTTGCTTGATGCAGCAGATTTAATGTTGTTGGCAATAGTTTTAATTTTCGTCTCAGGAGTTTTAGAAATTTGGGTAACTCCTTTACTATTCTAAAAATTTATTTTGAAAATATTAAGTTTTTATCTTCTTCAGTTAAATTTCTAAATGCACCTATTGGGACATCTAATTTTAACTTTCCTATTTTTATTCTTTCTAAATTTTTGACATAATAACCTAAATTTTTCAACAATCTTTTTACAACTTTATGTAAACCCACATGCACTGTAACTTCCAAAGTTGTTTTATTTATTATTTTGATTTTTGATTTAACTTTTTTCTTATCTATATATATTCCTTCTTCCAAAGTTTTAGCATCTTCTTTGTTGAATGGTTTATCTAAAGAAACTTTGTATGTTTTATTTACATTATATCTTGGATGTGTTATTTTATTTTTAAAATCTCCATCATTTGTAAGTATTAACAATCCTGTTGTATCTCTATCTAATCTTCCAACAGCATATACTCGTGGTGTTTGAGGTAAAAGATCTGTTATTATTTTTCTATTATATAAGTCGTCTGAAGTTGTAATGTAATTTTTCGGTTTATTTAACATATAGTAAACTTTTGTTTCAACTTGTATTGGTTTTCCTGATATTGTAATAAAGTCTTCTTGTGGATTTGCTTTGTCACCTATTGTTATTGGTTTGTTGTTTACACTAACTTTTCCTGCTATGATTAAGTCTTCTGCCTTTCTTCTTGAACAGATGCCTGCTTGTGCAATTATTTTTTGAACTCTTTCTTCCATAATCTTGGAATGAAGTCAAATTATATAAATGGGTTTGTTTTTGTTTTTGTTATGATAACTTTAGCAACACCTGGTTTTTCTAAAGATTTTGTTGAATTTGTTGTTTCTAATAATTTTAAAGCGGCAGAGATTGAGTTCGTTCGTTCTATTTATTTGAAGACTGATGAGAAAATTTTGGCTGTTCGTAAATTGGCTGAAGAGAATGGTGTGAAATTGTCTATACATGCGCCTTATTTTTTAAATTTAGCTTCAATAAATAAAAATACTTTAGAGAAAAGTAAAAAAATAATAATTGAATGTTGTAAAGTGGGAGATAAATTGGGTGTTGAGTATGTTTGTTTTCATCCAGCTTTCTATCAAGGAAGAGATTCTGAAGAAGTTTATTCAATTGTATTGGATTCAGTCAAAGAAATTAAATCAGAGATAGATAAATTAGGTTTGAAAGTTAAATTAGCTCCTGAGTTGATGGGGAAGAAAAGTCAATTTGGAAGTTTGGATGAGTTGTTGTGTTTGATGAAAGATGTTAAAGGAATTTCTTTAACTGTTGATTTTGCACATTATTTGGCCCGTTATGGAGAAATTAATTATGATGAAGTTGTTTCTAAGTTACCTAAAAGATTTCATGCACATTTTTCAGGCATAGAATATTCTGATAAAGGTGAAGTAAGACATTTACCTATAGATGTCAAGGCTTTTCGTAAATTGGTTGAGGCTTTAGTTAAATATGATAAAGATGTTACACTAGTTTGCGAAAGTTCTGATTTTTTGAATGATTTGTTGAAGATGCAGAAAGTTCTTAGAGAATTGACTTCTTAATTTCTTCAATTACATTTTGTTGGTGTTTCTTATCAGACATAGCTATGAATTTTATTAATATGTCTCTATCGATAAATTTTAATTTATGTCCGTCCAATATAAAATAGAATCTGAATGATTTGTATTTTAATTCTTTTAATACTATGTTGCCTATGTTAGTTAATGTTTTTCCTTTATTTAGATTACTTTTCAAAGATTCAAATAGATTTCTTACATCTCTTCTATCTTTTTTATTGAATTTCTTTTTAATCTCTTTTGCAAGAGATTTCATTACTTCTATTTTAATCATCTTCTTCCAAGAAATTTCCAAACTCTTCTAAACTCATGAATTCATCTGAAGGTTCCATGAATTTTCTTGCTTGTGTTTCGCAAGCTAACATGTAAATACGTTTAATAATATCTTCATAGGTTTCTCCTTTAGTTCCAAATGAAGA
>CAYSFC010000013.1:0-19395 GCA_964430665.1 uncultured Methanosarcinales archaeon
TGCTGAAATTTCATTACCTGTGTTTGTGAAATAACTGCTAAATTCATCTGCTCCTGAACGTCTTTTTAAATCATTTTTATAAATTTCTTGTATAGTTTCTTTATCTACAGCATAATTTAAAAATCTGACCTCATCTATTAATCCTTTATATGCTTCTTCATCTTTATACATTGCACCAATAGTTAAATCGGCTGTCGAATTACAATAATTTAAAACTAAATCATGTACTTCTCTTGGTGTGGTAAACACATCGTCATCTATCCAGGACATAACTTCTCCCGAATAGTCGCCAACTCCTACTAAAGAAACATCTAATGTGAATCCCATAAAGTGCCAATTTTCATCACGTTTATCATAAGAATCCAATTCAAAACTAGCCATTGTTTGATAACTCAAATTCTTATTACTTGGAGAATCATCAGGATTACAATCTTCTTGACCACAACCAAATAATATTCTTTTGTAAGCAGGTTCTCCTTCAGGATATAAGTCATATATGGCATAATTTGATGAATTTATCCAAGTAGTATCTCCATTCCACTTAGAAATCATTCCAGCACCTCTTGTTTCTGCTACATCAGGTATTTCGTCTTTATACCAAAACATAACTGTTAAATCTTTTGGAATCCCAGTTCCGTAACATCTTGATGAAGCGGTAGTTATTGAAGATGTCGTACCTTTGAAGAAAATACTATTAATATGTGTATCATTCTCTGGCGCTACGCTTGGATTGTTATATAGATCATAAGTATTTCCAATAAATCCTGGAACTAATGAAGTATTATTAATTAAAACTCCATTTTTACTTCCTCCACCATAGTCACCATATCCTCTTATACCTTGACCTTGATTTATAGTGGTTCCTTCTTCGAATGAAAATATTAAAGGATATAATGAATTATTATTTATTCTCCAGTCGGTTGTGTAAGAACTATAACCTGAAGGATACATGTCTTCAAAATTATGTGTGATATTTTCATCTGTAGTATTTGTTCCGTATGTGGAAATTAAATTAATTGTTCCTGAATAAGCGAAAACTAAACCTATTAAGCCTAGAACTACCAATATTATTGTCAGATTTAAGATTTTATTTTTTATCATTTTAAATCCACCATCAAAGCAGTTCCAATTTTCATCACAGCTAATTCTTCTGTATACATCTTTACAAGATCTCTAACAGTTCCCATTTCAATATCAAAATAGTTAGAAATAGCAGTATAAGTCCTATGAGGATTATCTTTCAAATAATCAAATAGTTCTTTTTTTGTCGGAATTATCGTTTTTCACCACACACAAACTATAGTTTGACTATAATTGGAGGTACTTTCTTTATAAATGTTTCGATATATTTGTATATATTTGTTGAAATTCAAAAACAATTAATAACAATTAAATAAGTTTATTATAAATTTTAAACAATTATTAACGTTTAAATATACTTTTTTATATTTATTTAAGCTTAAATTATCTTTTATTTAAATTATAAATATTAAAAATTACTTCTTTAAAAATAACTGAACGATTTATAAATAACCTTAAATTGCTCTAAGATATGGCTGAAAACGAACCCTTTAAGAAAATTACTGCAAAAGAAAGATATCATATTAAACATATGTTAAAGGAACTTGAATCTGTTAGAGGTCGTCATACAGAATTAATTACAGTTTACATTCCTTCTGGTTATGAAATTACTGCTAAAATTAATCAACTTCAACAAGAACAAGGTACTGCCACAAATATTAAAAGCAAAAGTACTCGAGATAATGTTATTGCTTCTTTGGAAAAAATGGTTCAATTTTTGAGAGGTTTTAAGCAAACTCCTCCTAATGGAATGATGGTTTTCTCAGGCAATGCTGCAGATAGAGAAGGTCAACAAGATTATAAAGTTTGGAGTTATGAGCCTCCTGTTCCTTTAAAACAAAATTTATATCGTTGTGATAAAGAATTTGTATTGGATCCTTTACGAGATTTGATTGAAGATAAAATTTTATTTGGTCTTGTTGTTATGGACAAGCGTGAAGGTAATGTTGCTATGCTTAAAGGTAAAACTATAATTCCTTTGAAAACTATGAATTCTGCTGTTCCGGGAAAAACAAAGTCAGGAGGTCAATGTTTAGTTAGAGATTCTGCTGTTCAATTGAGGAGTGGAAATATTGTTTCTATTTGTGATACACATAATCCTTTGGCAGTTAAAAGTATGGATAAAGATTTTATTGGAAATTCAGACATAACTGATAAATGGGAAGTTCCAAAAGAAGAAGTTTATACTATTACTACTAAATATCCAAGACTACAAGTTTCTTGTTCTAAAGATCATGTATTTTTTGTTAGAAATTCTAAAGGAATTGTGGAAAAAAGTGCATCTGAACTTAAAGTAGATGATGCTTTAATTATGCCTGAGAAAATTGATTTTAAAGGAGTTAAGCAAAAACTTATTGCTAAAGATTACACTGCTTATACTGTTTCTCAAGAAGGTTTGAAATTATTTAAGTCTAAAAGATTAGAATTGGGTTTAAGTCAAAAGAAACTTGGAAAATTAAGCGAACTTTCACAAAAAAATGTAGGTGCATTTGAAAGAGGAGAGGTTAATTTATCTGAACCTGTTCTAAATAGATTATTAAAAAACTTGAAATTTAAAGACTTTTCTAAATATTTAAAAGTTAGAAGAAAAATTACTTTACCTAAATTTTTAGATCAATATGTGGCCCAGTTCATTGGTTACTATGTGGGGGATGGAAGTTCTGAAGATTACAGAATTACTTTATTTGAACAACGTAAAGATGTTGCTGATTTTTATAAAAAACTTGGTGAGAAATTATTTAATATTGAAGGAAAATATAAATTTAGAGAAAGCAAAAATTATCACCAAATTAGATTCCAAGCACAACCTATTGTAAAATTCTTAAAAGATAATTTTCCTGAAATGAAATTTGCTCTAGATAGTTCAATTCCTGTTAGAGTTATGGAATCTTCCAATTCTGTCGTTGCTGGGTTTTTAAAAGGTTTATTTGACGCAGAAGGGTATGTCACTAAAGATAAAGTTAGTATTGGATTAAATAATAAAAAAGTCATTCAAACTATGCAAATGATATTTCTAAGATTTGGAATACTTTCTTCGTTCTTAGAGTATGATAATAATAGAAATAAATATTCAAATAATATTCGTTATTCATTACAAATTACAGATAAAGAATCTTTAGAATTATTTAAGAAACATATTAATTTTACTGCTAAAGATAAAGCTTTGAAGTTAAAAAAGTGTATTTGTAATAAAACTTCTAAAAGCTCAGTTAGACAAATTTGTATTCTTGGAAGTCAAGTTCGTTCTTTAATCGAGAAATTTGGATATAATTCTGAGAAATATAATGCTGCCAATATGTTTTTGAGAGATAAACGGGAGATGAGTAAAGAAATCTTTAAAAAAACATTTATTGATTCAACACCAGATCTTAAATTGAAAAAAGAGTTTTTGAAAATTTATAATAAAGAAATTTTACCAGTTAAGATTAGTTCTATTAAAATTAAAAAAGAGAAGCAAGTTATGATTGATATTAGCACTTCTAAACAGAATTTTATTGCTAATTGTTTAATAGTACATAATTCTGCACAACGTTTTGAACGTCTTAGAGATGGAGCTGCAATTGAATTCTATAAAAGAATTGCTGAAGCGATGAAAGAAGAATTTTTAGATAATCAAACTGAAATTCAAGGAATCATTATTGGAGGACCTGGATTTACTAAGTATGAGTTTGCAGAAGGAAGTTACATAAATGAAACTTTGAAGAGAAAAATTATTGCGGTAAAAGATGTTTCTTATACTGGTGATTTTGGTGTGCAAGAATTAGTTGAACGTTCTGCAGATATACTTTCTGAAGAAGAAATAATAAAGGAAAAACAATTAATGGCACAATTTTTTGAAATGTTGGCAAAGGCTTCAGAAAAAGCATCATATGGTTATAATGATGTTTTGAGATTAATTAATATGGGTGCGGTTGAAACTGTTTTAGTTTCTGAAGAATTAGATGACACTTCGGTTGAAGAAATTGAAAAGGCAGCAGATCCTATGGGTACTACTGTTGAGATTATTTCTGTTGAAACTCGTGAAGGTGTTCAGTTGAGAGATATGGGTAAGGTTGCAGCAATTTTAAGATATGCTGCTGAGTAAGAAATGGAAATTCAAACTTCATTAAAACACGACATTCTAACCAAAGCATTTACTCAATTGTATCCAAATAAAGATGTTCCTAAATTAAAAATAAATTTCTCAGGTAAGTTCTCAGACTATAATGGAAATGTTAAATTTGAGAAGTTTGGAAGAACAATTATTGCTCTAAATTTTTCTCTTTCGAAAAAATTCAAGGAATGTGAAGAAGAAATTAGGATTGGTATTGTTCAAGAACTTATGAATAAAGTTTACAAAACTAAAATTGAAACATATGAACAAGATTTGTATAATAAATTTGTTAGACACCTTACTAATTATACTAAAAAAAAGGAAAGCAATCCTCTATTGAAAGAATTGTTTGAAGAAATTAATTCAGAATATTTTTCGAATTTGTTGGAAGAGCCTACTTTGAGATTTGGTAAAATTAGTTTGAGAACTTTAGGAAATTATAATTATAATAAAGATACTGTTACAATTAGTTCTGTTTTTTTGGATGAAGATAAATTAAAAGATAGAAACTTAACTAAATTTGTTTTATATCATGAACTTCTTCACAAAAAACATAAATTCAAAAAAGTCAATAATCAAAATAGACATCACACTAGAGAATTTAAAATTGATGAAAAAAATTATAGAGATGAGGATATTGAAGAAAAATTAAAAAAATTTTTACTCAAATATAGAATAAAAGAAGAATTAAATATTTTTTCAAATGTGAAGAAAAAATTAAAACGTTTTTTCTAAAATATAGATCTTATTATTGGTAATAATACTAAAATTAAAACTATAAACAATAAAATAACACTAGTTTTTGCCCAGATTAAAGTACCTTTCTTTTTACCAAATATTTTTGTAGATGCTACTTGAGTCATTCTTCCACCATCTAAAGGACCTATTGAAAGTAAATTTGCTGCACCTAAACCTAAACTTAAGGCTACGATCCAAAAAATAAGATCCTGTATCCAGAACAATATATAATATATCCATTTTGGAACTGACTCTTTTATTTTTGTTGTTAACATAAAACTTATTCCTATTAATGGTTTTCCCGCTTGTTCTGGATTCTCAATAGGGGTAACATTATAATTATGTGTGGAATTTCCTATAGTTATGGTTTTATTTATTTGTAGTTGAGAAAGCAAACTTGTAAATTGAGATTTATTCATTATTTGTTCTCCGTTAAAAATTGTATAGTTGGAACCCGGAACTAATCCTGCTAAATCTGCAGGTAAATCTGGCTCAACACTTTCAAGAGTAAAACCTGTAACATCAACCATTGAACTTGTTATTGGTGCAAATATTAATGAAAATATTAGTAGAAAAATTGCTCCAGAAACAAAATTAGAAAATGGTCCTGCTGCAAAAACAGAATATTTTACAACATCAGTTTCTTTTGTTAATTTCTTTTCATCAGGTTCTACGAAAGCACCTATTAAAGGACCGAAGAAAACTATTCCTGAATTAAGAACAGGAATTTTATTTGCTCTAGCTACAACTCCATGACTAAATTCATGAATCACTACAACTATAAATAAAGCAACTAAACCTTGAACTAAGGGTACTGTTATTGGACTTCCTGGAATCTTTACTCCTGGTAAAAATGGTGCAAATGCTGCCGGGGCTTCAGGCGTTACAAACAATTGTATAAATAACCAAATTACAAATGGAATCATAAGAATTATTCCTATAAAACAAACTCCAATTCCAATTATACCCAACAAACGTATGAATTCACCATATTTGGTTCCCCATCTATCCATTAATTTTAATCCTAATTTTGTTCTTTTTAAAGCAATGAATTTTGCCTGGAATTCAAATTTTCTCCTATTTAAGTATATGAAAAGAATTAAACCTAGGTAAAATGCTAATACAAATTTGTATTGTATTAAAAAATCTAAAAATGAACTCATAAGGTGTTTGAAAAATCTTTTATTTATAAACTTTTACTTACGTAAGGACCATCATCAACATATCCTCTTTTTCTATAATACTCTTTGACGCCAACACCTGAAATAACTAATAATTTTTTGAAATTGTTTTTTTTACAAATTTCTTCTGCTTTTTGAAGTAGTTTTTTTCCAAACCCTTTGTGTTGTGAGGAGTCTTTATCTTGATTACCTAATGAAAGGGAACTTCCATAAACATGAAGTTCTCTTATTATTGCTGAATCTTCAGTTATTTCTTCTCTTAAGGATTGTGAAGGAAATCTTAATCTACAAAAGCCGAATAATGTGTTTGTTTCTTTTTCTTCAAATGAAATAAAGAATTCTTTGCCTTCTGAAGAAAGATATTCTGTAATATTTAATTCTGCATTATTTGGATTTGATTTATTTCTTCCAGATTCTCTTGCACGAATATCTTGACTTTCAATGTTAAGTTCTTGCATTCTTTTAGAAACGTATTGTCTTAAATTTGTTTTATCCACACCTGCTTCAACCCTATATGAAGGAATGTCTCTTTGCACTCTCATCACTCTACAATATTTTGGAATGTATTTGAATGCTTGTGCGATTATTTCTGCAGCTTCTTTTGTAGATAATGGTTTGAATTTTCCTTTTTTGAAATCTTCATATAATTTTGTTTTGGGCATAACCATTAAAGGATAAATTTTTAACATATCGGGCTGATAACTGGAATCAGAAAATAAAATTTTGAAAGCCTGTATATCTGCGTCCCTCCCAACCGTCGGTATTCCTGGCATTATGTGAAAATTCAATTTAAATCCAAGATCTTTTAGTCTTCTGATAGCTTGAATACTGCATTCGGTATCGTGGCCACGATTTATTTTTTTTAATGCGTCATCGTAAACTGATTGTACTCCTAATTCTATTCTTGTACATCCTTGGTCTAACATAAGATTCGCTTGTTCTAATGATGCTTGGTCAGGTCTTGTTTCTATTGTTAAACCAACACATCTTGAAATTGAGTTTTCGTTTCTCTTTTGTTCTTCTTTTAGTGTTGTATTTTTTTCAGATTTTAATTTGAGTAATTTTTGATGTATTGATTTTGTTCTTTCTTCACATCCAATTTTTCCTGGAAGTTCAAAAAATTCCTTGAATTTATCTATGTTTAATTCTCCTTGTATAAAAAATATGTTTGAAAAATCATTCATTGCTTTGAATGCAAATTTTATAAAATCATTTTGATAATCAAGATCTCTTGCGGGAAAAGTTCCTCCCATAATTATTAAATCAATTTTTTCAACTGGATGACCTAGTACTACATATTGTTCTAATCTATTAAAAACTTGTAAATAAGAATCGTAATTTGCTCTAATTCCTCTCATTGTTGCAGGTTCTGCACCAGTGTAACTTTGAGGCACATCCCCGTAAATAGAATCTATTCCTCCTGGACACATTGAACATTTACCATGAGGACATGGGTGAGGACTTGTCATTATTGCCACAGGAATTACTCCGCTTAGAGATCTTGAATGTTTTGTTTGTAATTTTGCTTTGAGAAATTTTGTTTGTTCTTTTGTTGAATTTATTAATATCTCTATGTCTGTGGGAATTTTTATTATGTTGTGCTTTTTACATAATTTAATTTTTAATTTAGCTATGGATAATTTATCATCTAAGTTAGTATTCTTTAATTCTTTAATTAAATCATTTATGTAATCTTGCATATGTTGGGAAATATGAGTATATTTAAAAAAGGTTCGTCATTATTAAAATTATGAAAAAGATTGTTGAGGAAGGCGAAGTTAAACTTCAAATAGATTCTGCAGATGTGGTTTCTAAGGATTTGGAGGTGTTTTACAATCCTAAAATGAGTTTAAATAGAAGTATGAGTATATCTTTACTTAAATCTTTAAATCTCAAAAATATGAGAATTGCTCTTCCTTTAGCAGGTACAGGTGTTAGAGCTATAAGGATGTTAAAAGAACTTTCTTTAGATACTATTGATAAAATTCATGTTAATGATTTGAATTCTAAGATGAAAAAATATTTAGAAAAAAATTTGGAATTAAATTGTTTAAGTGATGAAAAATTGGTCGTTACAAATGATGATGGTAGAAAATTATTTGTTCAAGATTTTGGTTTTGATTATATTGATATTGATCCTTATGGTAGTCCTAATCCTTTTTTGGATGGAGCAGTAAATCGAATTTCAGGGGAAGGGATTTTGGCAATTAGTGCAACAGATACAGCGGCTCTGGCAGGAACTTATCCTAATACTTGTATTAGAAAATATTGGGCTAAATCTCAACTTTGTCCTCAGAAACATGAGATCGCTCTTAGGATTTTGGCTAGAAAGGTGCAACTAATTGGTTTGCAAAATAATAAAGCTTTGATTCCTATTATTTCTTATCATTTTGAACATTATTATAGAATTTTTTTTAAAGTTAAACGAGGCAAGAAAGTTTGTAATGATTTATTTAAAGAATTTGGAGAGTGTTTTTATAATCCAAAGAATGGTTTTTTTGGAGAAGGAGATGGAATAGGTCCTATGTATTTGGGTTCTTTACAAAATTATAAAATAATAAGTAAGCTATTAATTAATTCTGATGATGTTTTGGAAAAATTATTGGAAAAATTATTTTTAGAATCAACAATTAATTCTGTTGGTTTTTTTGATATTCATGATGTTTGTGAGAAAAATAAATTAAATCTTAAAAAATCAAAAGATGTAATTTCTGGATTGATAAATTTGGGTTTTAATGCTTGTAGAGTTCATACGAATCCTTATGGAATCCGTACAAATGCATCTTTAGAAAAATTTATTGAAGTTCTTAAATCTTAACGAAGCCTTCTAAAAGCTTTATTGATCCATTTCTTCTTAATATTTGAAGATAATTTAACACATCTTCTTCTGATAGGTTAAAATATCTTGCTTCTAATATTATTGAATCTATAGGTATTTTTCCATTTTTGTCTGGAATTAATGATTGAATTATACTCATTAAATCTATAGCTTTATCTAACTCTACTTCTCTAGCTATTCTGTTAGCCATGTTTTTTTGAATATCAAATAAATCATCAAAAGCCATATACTTAACTCAATAAGGCGATTCATTTTTATATTTTGCTATATTTTTGTCCAAAAACGTATACTGGAATCATATTTTAGAAAGCCTATAAGATCTTATTGAATCTAAATTCTCATAAATTTTTCCTATATTATTTGAATAAATATTAAATATGTTTCTCATTTGTGGAGAAAAATTATTTTTTTCTTTGTCTAAGAAATTTTTTTGAAATCTTAAGAGAGGTAATAATTGTTCTTCATTAAATTTTGGTGTTGACACTAAACCTCTTATTCTAGACCAACCCCTCACAACAATTAATGCTGCCAAATAATCAATTGATTTTTCTTTTTCTTCATCTATAAATTTATCTAGGATTTCAGTTGGAATTAAATCTATGTTGTATGTGTAAGTATTTATTTTGTCTGTGTCTTTTGGAACTAGTTTAGGGGGTTCATTATCGATTTTTAAAATAGGTTTTTTGTCTTTGAAATAATTTAAAGAAATGTATTGATTGTCAAAATAACTGTCTGTGAAAATTTCTTTATCAAATCCATCAACAAAAGAAAGTATTTCATGAGCTAATTTTGAATCAAAAATTTTATCTATTGGATGTAATATGTTTTTGTCAGATAAGTAGCTTTCAAATATGTTTGGTTTAGAAATTTTTACTTTGTTTGTAATTACTTTTTTAATTTCATCTATTGAACTTATTGAATGATTTACTATTTCTTCAATCTGAGAAATAGAGAATTTATTTGATTTGATAAATTTTGTTATTGAAGGCATCCAAGATTGAATTACTGAGTAAAAATAAAACTCACCTAAATGTGCTTCTGAAACAATTTTAGGAGTTCTAACTGAAGTATTATTTTTTAATGAATTGTATAATAAACGACCATACTTTATTTCCTCTTGTATTAATTCTTTATTTTTTGATACTCTAAATATTGTTGAATAATCTTGAGGCGCATAATCATATATCTCTGATTTTGTTACTTTCGAAGTTCCTCTTGTACCTCCAGCATTTACAAAATCATCTAATAGATTTGTATTTTGTTGAGAGAGTCTATTATACTCTTTCCAAACGAATTCTGTGAATGGATGTTCTAATTCTTCGAAATATTTACCTATGCCTGAAAGAATCTGACATCTTTCTTCTAAAGAAAATTCTGAATTTGGTTTTGATAATTCTTTTACAGTTTCTTTTGCCCAATGTTGTTTTATTTCCTCGGGCATTGGTAAGGATAAACTTGCTGGGAAAAGATATTGTGGTTTCAAATCTGATGATAATACTGCTGTGTAAAATAAATGTGTGTGAAAATCTGTTAAGAAATCTTTCTCTACAAAATTATTTTTTTGGTGTGATAATTGTAACATCTTTCCTAATGAACCAACATAATTTTTTTTTATTAAGTCAGGTATGATTAGAGCAGATTTATTTTTAAATAAATTTTCAGAGGCGTCTTTAATTGAATCGAAATCTTGTTTGAACTCGCTTTTAAATCTTTTAGAATATTTTTTAGGGTTATTAAGAAAAAGTCTTATTTGAGGATAAATAAATTTCCTAAAAGATGTTCCTCCTTCAATTCCAAATAAGAAATAATAAATTGTGTTACTAACTACACGTACATCATCTTCTTTATACATCATTTTCCCTATTTTATAGCCTATGTATGTTGATGTGGCTGCACATAATAGTGATGTTGTATTTGTTAATTTGGAATCCCAAGAAATGTCTTTTAAATACTTTGGTTTTGTAAGTTTGAAAGGAAATTTTTTTCTCAAAGAATTTGGTGCTGAAAATCTGTTATTAAAATACATAAAGCTCCCTAAAGCAGTGCCAAAAATAGTTGTAGTATACGGTAAATAATAATCAACTAATAAAGCTGTTAAAGTTGTTAGAGCTAATTTAGATTTAAAATTGTGTTTGAAAGGATATTTTAGAAATGGATTAAATAATAATTCATTGAAATATTCTGAAATTTTCAAAGTGCAAACCTTTTAATTAAAATCACACCTCAGTTAAAAATAAAATAAAAAAATTAAATTTTCAATATTTTGAAATAAAATCAAGAAATTAATGTTGGTGATTGCATGATGCACAATTTCCTGAACATTCTTCTCCATCATCTTCTTCATCTTGTTTATCGGGAGCGGAAGGAGGTAAAAATTTCTTTTTATCTTCTTCAGTTGCTTTTCTCGCTTCAACAACTTTTATGTGAAAATTTAAATTTTTTCCTGCTAATGGAGGATTTGCATCTAATTCTAATGTTTCATCTTCAATTTTAGTTACTGTTAATTGCATAGTGTGTTCAGTTCCAGGTATTTGGAATCCTAAAACCATACCAACTTTTACTTGATCAGCTTTGTCACCTAGAGAAGCTTTTGGAACTGTTTGAATTAAATCTGGATTATGAACTCCGTAAGCATCTTCTGGTTTGATATTAAAATCTTTTTCTTCACCAACTTCCATACCCATAACAGCATCGTCAAATCCTTTAATTATGAGTTTAGTTCCTGTGATGAATTCTAATGGTTCTCTACCTTCGGATGAGTCAAAAACATTTCCATCTTCAAGTTTTCCTGTGTAATGTACCTTTACTAAAAAATCTTCTTTTATTTTTTCTGACATATTATCTACCTATATATACTCTTGTTTTCTAGAATAAAGACCTATTTAAAAAGTTAATCCAAAAATAAAAAGAAGTCTTACTCTTCATCTACATTTTCTGGAAAAAAATCCATAAGACTTCTGCTTTTTGATTTTGCTTCATAACTTATTACACTCATTTTCACACACACCATTTTACCCCACACAACACTTAGAGGGGTTATAAACACAATGTTATTTTTTTATGAAATGAGATATATAAAGACTATTACTTTTAGAAATATGTTTCTTAAAGCATATTCTTGACAACACATATTATAATAAAATTTAACTTAGTTTGATGTGAATTTTTTGATAAAGGTAGAAATATTTAAGCAATATAAAAGACATTTAAGAGTGGTACTAGTTGATTTGAGAAACTACTTTTTGGTTAGAAATTTTTTAATTCGTGAAGCTAACTTCAGTCGCCAAAAGAATGTAGAAATAGAATAAAAATAAAAATAAAAAAGACCTTAAAGATCTTTTGCCATTACTGTTCTTCTTCCGTTAGCATCAGCTCTTGTAGCTGCTTTTTTAAGAAGTTCTCTTACAATTTTATCTAATTCTTCTGCAAGATCTCCTGCTACGTTGTAATCACCAATAACATCTTTTAATTTTGCTTTTACTACTACTAAATCTGCCATATTAAGCACCTCATATTTTAAGGCCTAAGCCCCTATATCCTTCTTTCCCGGGAGCTTCATATTTAAGTATTTCGCTTCTGTGGCCAGTGCATTTATAAATGACTGTGTTTTTTCTGTTAATTATGAAATTTGGAATATTGCTTAGTGGTGGAAAAGATTCAGTATATTCAGCTTATTTAGCATCTAAAGAGCACGAGTTAGTTTGTGCTATAACTATTGTATCTGAAAATAAAGATTCTTATATGTTTCATACTCCTAACATTGATAAAGTTTCATTACAATGTGAATCTATGAATATTCCTCTTTTTATAGCTAAAACTAAAGGTGTTAAAGAAGAAGAATTGGTTGATCTTAAGAAAGCCATAAATGATGCTAAAGAAAAGTTTGGTTTAGATGCAATAGTAACTGGTGCGGTTGGAAGTAAGTATCAGGCAGACCGGATTCAGGCTATCTGTGATCAGTTAGGTTTGAAATGTATAAATCCTATTTGGCAAATAGATCAAGTTCAATTGTTGAGAGATTTGCTTGCAAATGATTTTCATGTTATTGTTGGAGCGATTGCTGCTTATGGTTTAGATAAAAGTTGGATTGGAAAAGAAATTAATGATGAAATGATTTTGAAGTTAATTAAATTACAAAAAGAAATTGGTTTAAATCCTGCTTTTGAAGGTGGAGAAATTGAAAGTTTTGTGATTGATTGTCCTTTGTTTTCTAAAAAAATTGAGATTGTTGATTTTTCTATTGAACTGGAAGATGAAATTACTGGTAGAATGATTATTAAAGATGCTAAATTGGTTGAGAAATAAATTCGTAAAATTTTCGGTTTCTTTGTGGTTGGTTATATTACTTAGTTGTTCTTATTTAACATTAAAGAAACATTTAAATACTAAGTAAGATTATTCTTACTGGTGAATAAATATGGATATAGGTATAACTAAAATGAGTTCAAAAGGACAGATTGTAATTCCTCAAGATATGCGAGAACATTTTGCTGAAGGAGATAAGTTAGTTGTTATTAAAAATGAAAATAGATTAATCTTGAAAAAAGCGACTGATATGGATTCTCAATTTATAGAAGATTTGGAATTTGCTAAAAGAAGTGATGAAGCTTATGATAGAATTCAAAAAGGAGAAGGAATCAAAATGAGTTATGAAAAATTTATGGAAGAAATAAAAAAATGGTAAATATTACAAATAATTCAGAAATTAATTCAAATAAAAATATTGAAGTTGAATTTATTTTTGAAGATAAATTTAAAAAATGTTTTGAAAAAATTAAAGATAAAGAATTAAAAATAAAAATAATTAAACAATTAGATAAACTTACTATTAATCCTGAATTAGGAAAACCTATGAAATATTCAAGAAAAGGAACTCGTGAAGTATATGTTTCTCCTTATAGACTTTCTTATACATATAAAAATAAAGAACTAACAATATTAAATTTATATCACAAAGATAAACAATAATTTATTTATGTGTAAACCAAAATACTCTAGTTCCGTCATCTTCTATGTGATCTAATCTACAGAAACCAAATCTTTCAAATTGGATGACTTCTCCTTCTTTAAGATGAGCTAAATCTTGTTCACAAACTATTTCTTTTATTGAAATATCATCCATTAATATTTCTGCATGTAATTCGAGTCCGTTTTTTGGAACGTAATGTATTAAAGAAGTTTTAGCCGGATTAGATTTAAATTCTTCATGAGTTAAACTTTCGAAGTCAAATTCTGTTTCAGATATTTTTTTAATATTCATACAATCCATTAAACGTAATACTTGTCCTAATTCTATAGAAATTAAGTCTTGTTTGTTGATATAAAATTCATTAGTTAAATCTAAAGTCCTGTTTTTTTCTTCATCTTCTGGATGAAATTTTAAATTTACTTTTTTTAGATTTTCAGGTATGTTGTTAACTTTTATTAATACATCATTTGTTACTCCAAAAAAACGTTTTGCTTTTTTGTCTAGAATTGATCTGTTAATTGCAGCAATTGTCGAGAAGTCTAAATTTGTACGAGTTTTAGATAATCCTATGCTCTGTGCAAGTTGATAATAAGCTTCTTTTACTATTCCTCTTCGTTTTAATGCTCTTAGAGTTACTAATCTTGGATCGTCCCAACCAATATAATTTCCTGTTTCAATTAAAGCTCTAATTTCTCTGCCTTGAGTTGTACTTCCAGTTATATTATATCTTCCATAATGTTTATAGTAAACTTCTGGGAAACCAAATAATTTTGCAATATAATTTTGCAATTCAATTCTAGAATCAAATTCATCGCTTCGCATTACGTGAGTAACTTCATTTAATCCTTCTTCTATTGCACATTCAAAGTCGTACATAGGCCAAACATTGTATTCTTTATTTACTCTATAATGTGGTTTATATGAAAGTCTATAAATAACTGGATCTCTCATTACTGCGTTTTTGTGTTGCATGTCAATTTTCAATCTTAAAACTTTAGTTCCTTCTTCGTATTCGCCATTTTTCATTCCATTCCATAGAGCAGTATTTTCTTCGATGGTTTGATTTCTATGTGGACATTCAATTCCATTTCTTCTTCCATCAGACATTGTTTCTTTGGAACAAGAACAAACGTAGGACTGCCCTTCAGCGATTAGGCGTTCGGCATACTGGTAATATTTTTCCATATGTTCTGAAGCAAAGATAATCTTTTCGGGTTTTATTTCTAAGTAATTTAAAATGTCTTCTTTTGCTGCTTCAACAAATTCAGTTGTAGATTTTTCTGGATTTGTATCATCAAATCTTAGTATTACTTTGCCATCATACTTTTTTGCGTATAAATAATTTATTAAAAAAGACATTGCGTGTCCTAAATGATTGTATTTTGAAGGTTCTGGCGGAACGCGTGTTATAACTTTTCCGTGTTCAGCGTTCGGGAGATCAGGTAAACTGCTTCTTTCTTCTTTTCTTTGTTGTTTTTTTTCTTGTTTTTGTTCAAAGTAAGAAGGGTTTATTTGAAGTAATTTTTTTTCTTGTTCTTCAAATGAAAGCGAATTTATTTCTTCTGTAATTTTAGAAATATTTGAATTTAATTCTTGCATATTTTTTTTGGCTTCGGGATGTTCTCTTAAAACAGAACCTATCAAAGCTTTCGGATTTGCCTTTCCTTTGAATTTTATTGCATTTTCTAGTGCTAATTTTATTATAATTTCTTCATAAGACATAATCAAAGAATAATAATGAATGGTTTATAAATTTAGCCTAAAAGTACATTTTAGAATACTTTTAATAGAAGCATTTATAAATAAAATATTATTTTTATTACTTATGAATGATAAATTATCTAAATTTAAAGTTGTAACTACACCTTTTTCAATAATTAAAGATCCTTTAGAATTAATACAACATAGTGTAGCGAGTAATTTAATTCCTAATGCTAAAGGTTTAAGTTTTTTTAAAAAATCTGCTTTAAATTTTATAGATTCTAAACTAAAAATGAGTTCTCCTGAAACAGGATTGAAAGAAGTTTTTGATGGTTATGAAGTAAATATGTTTTATCACGGCCTATTTTCTTCTACTGGAAAAATTAATTATGCGAGAATAGATTTAGCTAAAAACAAATATAAAAATATTTTGGCAACCCATGCAAATTATGAAGATCCTATTGGAAGTTATGACAATCATAGATTAAATTTAGCAACTAATTTAACTAATGAAAAGAAAAAATTATTGATTGCCAATTTAAAAGCAAGTAATGAATTAATTGCAAAAAGATCATTTCGTCCTGTAGTATTTCATGGAGGTTATGGTAAAAAAGGCGAAGCGTTAGATAATGTTATTAAAAATGCTGAATTTATATTAAATTATTGTGAAAAAAATGATTTAGATTTAGACATATTATTAGAAAATCTTCCTAAAGACAACCCATATTATGTTATGACTGATGCAAAAGATTTGAAATATGTTGATGATAGATTAAAATCATCTAGATTTGGTTTTTGTTTTGACTTAGGTCACGCAGGGAGTGCAGCAATTGTTGAAGAAGGAAATAATACTAATTTTAGACGACAATATGAAATAATTGGTGCTTTAGGAAATTCAATTAAATATGCGCACTTAAATTATAATGATTCGCATCTTATGTCTTCAGAAGATATTAAAAAATACAAAAGTGTATCTGAGATTGATTGGCATGGTCCTTTTCCGACAAATGATACTGAAACTATGTTGAGATTAAAACAACTTTTGGAAAAATTAAATTCAGACACAAACATACATCAAAATCAAATAGTTAATTTGGAAATATTTCCTAAATATTATTTTCCTGACAAAAAATTTGGAAGAATTGAGGCTTTTCCTCATGGTTATGAAACAAATCAACAAGTACGAGACTCGGTAAAATTTATCCGAGACGCTTTTCATCATTAAAAAAACTTAAATAATAGTTAATTCATATTCTTGTTAGTATGGAAGATTGCATATTTTGTAAAATTATAGGTGGAGAGATTCCTTCTGTGAAGGTATATGATGATGAGGATTTTGTTGTAATTCAAAGTTTGGGTCAGAATACTAAAGGGCATTCATTAATTATTCCGAAGGAACATTCTAGAGATATTTTAGAAATTGATAATAAATTAGGTTGTAAGACTTTTGAGATAATTAAAAAAATTGGAAATGCTATGATTTCTGGATTGAAGGCAGAAGGTTTTAATATTATTGTAAACACAAAACCTGTTGCAGGACAGTTAATTATGCATTCACACATTCACATCATTCCTAGATATTCTGATGATGGTTTGCATAGTTGGAAAGAACATGAAACTTCTGAAGAAGATAGAGTTTTGTATGCAGAAAAAATAATAAAAGAATTGTAATTGATAAAATAAAATGACCAACAAATAATATTGTTGAAATTAATAAAATTTATTAACTTAAATGAAATTGTCTTTTTTGCAGTGATTCCAATTAACAATAAAGTTATAGATGAAATATTAAATGGTGATTTTGTAGGTCATAAAAGAGCATTTAATTCGTTTGGTCATCAAGTTTTAGATTTGAGTTCTGTTGGTAAACAAATAAAGTATGATTCGTATGAAATATTGGATGATTTATTGATAAGTATTTGTGCAAATTTAGAACACCATGATTTAATTAGAAAAGATAAAAATTATGATTATTTTGTGGCTGAAGATGTTGAAAAAACTTTGGGGTTAATCCACAATGAAGTAAAAGAATATGGTTTTGAAATTAAAAGTAATGATAAATTTTTTGATGAAACTTTAGTTGATAGAATTATTGATTGTGATGATTTTTCATTCATTTATAAAAGTGTAGCAGATATTTTACAATATCCTATCTCTATAATTGATGTTCCTAATCACAACACTATTATTTGGAATAAAAGAAAAGATAATATTTATTTTGAAGTGTTAGAAAATAAAATTTCATCTAAAGAAGAACTTAAGAAAATATTTAATATATCTGAGAGATCTATTTATAGAGGAATTTATTTGAAACCTTTGACTAGGAAAAAATCTTTAGGGCTTGTTTTACAACGTTTTGCAGCTAATTTATTTAATGAACGAGAATTAAATGAATCTGAAGAATATTGGAAACTTTCTGTTGATTTAAATCCTTTAGATGCTGATGCTATTGCAAATCTAGGTATAACTTATAATTTAAAAGGAGATTTAAATAAGTCGTGTAAATGTTTAAAGAAATCTTTGAATTTAAATTCAAGAAGGATGGAAAGTCTTTATTATTTGGCTGAAACACATTTTGAAATGGAAAATTATTATGATGCACAGAAAAATTTAGCTAAATTATTGAAAATGTACCCTTATAACGAAGATGCGCATCATTTATGGGGGTTGATTGCTGTTAGACTAAATTCGGTGGAAGATGCTAAAATACATTTTAAGAAAGCTCTAGAGATAAATCCTAATTATGTTTTTTCACATGGTGAATTGCATAAAATATATGTTGAAGAGAAGAATATAGATAAAGCCAATATGCATAAGGAATTATATTTGAAATATTCAAATAGTATTTAGATAGTATTTGTTTAAAACAAGTCTTAGAAACCTTTATAAAAGAAAAATTAATTCTTTGATTGATATGCGGGAGTAGTTCAGCCTGGTTAGATCGCCACGCTCATAAATATAACTTGAGCGATGAGGAGAAATCCAATGATTATCAAGTTGTGGTGCACCGTGGAAGTCCCGAGTTCAAATCTCGGCTCCCGCACTTCTTTTTTCTTAGAGCCTCTATTTGAACATGCTGTCACTATCGTTCCTGCACAACGTTCTCTTCATTCAGTTGAATCTCGGCTCCCGCACTTCTTTTTAACATGCCTTCGATTCAAGATGCTAGTCGTAAAACTCCTGCACACCGTTCGCTTTGCTCAGGCGATCTCGGCTCCCGCACTTCTTTTTTCTTGAAAAGATTTAAAAACTAAAATATATTCTTGACAAGACTATGAATACTCAAATTACAGATGAAGAAGGAATTGAGAGTGAATTCAGAAAAAAGTTTAGAGAACATATTCAAGAAAATTATCCATATGAAATATCACACATGGGAAAATATGGTGATAAGTGTTGTCAAAAAGATAGAATCAATAATGAGGAAGAAAATTTTGATTCTTGGATGATTGTAAACACATATGGTGTTGATAAAACTTTTTATGCGATGGTTGATGCAGAAGGTTTTACTGGTTTCTTAATTAATTTCGAATTAGAAGAACCAATTATTGCTAAATATAAATAAAGTGCCAAGACTTGGATTGTTACGAGTTTACGAGTAACTCGAAGAATCTTTGATTCTGACGATGTTCAAATCCAATTAATTAAATTTTTCGCATCTATTATTGAAGAAACGCCAAGACCCGGATTTGTGCTTGAAGTCACTTTGTTTACTTCAGCACCATTTTATGGAACTACGTTCAAATCCAATTAATTAAATTTTTCGCATCTATTATTGAAGAAACGCCAAGAC
>CAYSFC010000014.1:0-16817 GCA_964430665.1 uncultured Methanosarcinales archaeon
ATGAGATTCCCCTAGAAAAATCCAGGGAAATCCGAAAAACAAAAAGAGATTGTAAACTCTTTTTTAAAACAAAATATTCTCACCTTTACCATAATGTATGGTAACATCTTTTAACAAATCAGGTTGCTTTTCTATGATTTTTTTCATAACATTGTATTTTCTAACATCGGATTCATAGACATTTATTTTCAAAGAAAGATTATTTCGCTCTGCAAAAGTTTTCGCACCTAGAACATTCTCAAAAGTAACTTCATCTTCGGCATTTATCTCTGCTTCTGAGTTTTTATTAATTTTTCTTAAATGATAATATATTTTCTGTTTCGAGTTAATCTTTCTCTTCCGTATAGTATTTACATCATAATCGTTGTCTCCGATCAAAGATAATATTTCTCCATTTTTCTCCAAAGAAATATAACTACTTTGCTTGTTGTAAACCACTTCAGGAAAATCTTCTTCAGAATAAATTCCTTTAACTTGTTTTCCAAAATCATTACAACTATTTACATTTTCATGGAATTTTTTATTATTCTTATTCAATTCATAAAAGAATTTGTCTGTATAAAAATATAAAAATTCTTTACTGGGTTTATTTTCAAAATCATCAACCACATTAATTAAACTAGTATATATTTTTTCTTTAAATGTATTATATGAAAACTCGCCCGCTCTTACCTTTCCAAATATATCTTCCACATAATTTAAAATAAATTTATCTCTTTTAACATTTGTATCAATATCTCTTTTAACAAATTCTTTTTCAGTACATACATTTTCAAAAGCAAGCCTGAATTTGTTGTTCAAAGTATCATCAATATCAACAAATAAAGTATTTTTTTTGGATTCTTTTACTTTAGATAAATTCTTCCATTGAATATATAATTTTGAAAAGTTTGCACTATTTGAATAAGCAAAATTTTTCAAATTATGTAAATTGTCTATTTTCCTAAGATCTGTATCTAAACTCATTTAAATCTCCTCAAGTATGGTTGGATCAACTAAACCAATATCTTCTATTCCTGAATATTCTTTTTTCACAGCCTTATTTATTCCTGAATAAACCTTACTAAGGTCAGCATTTCTGTTGTAAAAATTAAGCTGAGCTAAACCCTCAAAATCAGAAGAACTTTCATAATTACAATTTTGTTCATCTAAAGCAATGATAACTTCATTAACTAAAACACTTCCAAGATTTTTCTCTTGTTTATCTTTATTAAAAAACGTATAGCTAACAGGCAATAAAAAACTTATATTTTTTTCATCCGAAAAATAAACCAGATCTAATTTTCCAATATTTTCTTCTAACTTAGAAAAATATTTTTTTGGATCTTGAATTAATTCCAACAATTGATTTTCAGATTCTTTTTTACCAACTGCCTTTTCCAGTTTATCTTTTAATGTAACAATATCGTCAGTTTGTTTTATTCCACCTACATTAGGTTTGTAACTTTCAACCTTCTTTGATTGAGTTGTTAAAAAATCCACAATAGCTTTATATCTTTGATCGAGATATTTATTATCGTTTTCTCTTAAAGCTTTATTTAAGTCAGTTACGTTTGAAAAATAATCTCCCACAGGAATTTTGTCCTCAATACAATCTTTATTTTTATATGCTTCAAAAACTTTATTTGCAACACCTTTATTTCTTGTAGGCATATTTTTTAAAATATTTTCTTTTTCAGAAGTTTTTATACCATAAGTTGGATCAACACTTTCAAATAATTGATCTTTGTTTTGTGAAATATAACGATTCAATAAACTTCCAAAAGTCATCCCAAGTAAAGTTTTCCCAACTTCTTCATTTAACCTAACTGAATCTTTAATTCTATTTTCATAACCAAATTTAAAAATTCTTTTATAATTCTCTTCAGCATTTTCATTATCTACAAAAAATTCTTTGAATACTTTAACTTTACCACGAAGATTTTTTGTGTTCAAATATTTTAATGCATCATCATTTGTTATTAGTTTGTTTTCCATTTTAATCTACCTATTTTCGTAACAACATTTTTCAAGTGCTTTCCATCCTTCATCTGTTGAAATATGATTATCTTTATTGGTGTCTGCATTAGTTGTAATTCTTTTCCAATCAACTTCCCAAGATGGACCACAAACACCTCTTGCAGAAAAATCTCCAACAGCATTATATTTAACTTTCATGTCTCCTTTTTCAATCGCATCAATACTTCTCAAATTATTGTAAACACCTTTATCTAAAGTATATACCTTATCACTAAATTTTAAAATATCTCCATTTTCATGAGACATGTAGGATAAATTTGGTCCTATAAATCCGCTTCTTGATTCACCAAGATCTTTAGTCAAAGAACTAGATGGAGAACAAGCAGTCATTGTATAAACAACTGCTGCAAGTAATATATTTCTTAATGTTTTCATTTTATTTTCCTCTTTTGTTTTATTTTTTATCCTCAAATTTAAGATAATTTTTCTCAATTGTTTCTTTCAAACCTTGAGTCTCGTTAAACTTATATTTCTCTAGAAAACCATATAACATCTCAACTGATTGCTCAAAGTCAGATTTTGAACTTAAGTGCGATCCAACCATAAAACTAGTTGTCTTATTCATAGCACAAAAAGCATCTTTTGTAACAATATATTTTGTTTCAGGATCTCTTTTAGAAACAATTGAATAGTAATTTTTGTCTTCTCCAAATTCTCTAGAAATTTCATAAAATTCAGGACTCATGTTTATTGATGCAAATAAATCAACAGATTTCATAATTCCTTTTGAAATATATCTTCCACCAAGCCCTCCTAAATCTCCTTCAAATTCAGAACTTTTTAATTTAGTTAAATCTGGTTTATTATCTATATCTCCAACACCGAAACCATCAAAAGCAAAATATTCTTTTTCAGGTATTGTAACATAAGTTCCAGGTAATTCCATATCAATTTTTGATTCTGGAATATCTTTTCCATATGAAGGTAAAAAACTCAAACCAGCGATTAGCGTCCCCGCAACAATTTTTTGTAATTTATTCATTCAATTCATCTCCTTTTGTTTTCTGAGAATTTTGTTCTCACTAGAAAGTAACTAAACATATATAATAAACATTTTGTATATTATTAATATAAATATAGTTAAGTTTATATAATAAATGTCATTAATAAAACTATGAGAAGAAAAATAATCAAACAAGGACTTGGTGCATACACAATCACTCTCCCTAAGAAATGGATAGATTTCACTCAAATAAAGGCTGGAGATGAGGTTTCTATAAATGAAGCAGGAAAAACTCTAATTATAGAAGCAGAACAATCTCAAGCAGTTGAAGAAAGAAAAGCTGTTTTAAATTATAACAATTACAAAGAAGGAGAACATCTTAGGAGTTTTTTAGGATCCCTATATAGGGGAGGATATGATACAATCGTTATAAATTACGACGACATGTCTGTTCAAGAAAAAGTTCACAAAGCCATACAATCCATGTATGGTTTCGAAATAGTGGAGTTTAACAAATCTTTTTGTGTAATAAAAAACGTTGGTTTGGAGGCTGATTCAGATATTTCAAAATTCCTGCGAAAATTAGTTTTCGTCGTTGAAAACATACAGAATTTAGTTAAAGATGTGATTTTTTCTTCAAATTTTGAAAATGAACAAGAACTAAGATATTTGAGAACTAGTGCAATAAAATTAAAAGATTTATCTATGCGCATAGTTGCAAAACAGAAACTATTTGATAATTCCTCTTTGACAAGTTATTTAGTTGTAGAAAAATTATGGCAAATTGTAAGAGCGAACATTCATATTTACGATCTTTTAAAGGAATCTAAAAAAATTTTCAAATCAACTCAAAAAAATATCGAGTATTTAAGCAAATATCTTCAAGAATCCTTATCTTTTAAAAAAATAACATCTGAACAAAATAGAAAAGACTACATTTCTTTGAAAACAAACATAGAGAAAGCTCTTGAAAAGGCCGAAAATAGTGAAATTAACGCATATTTGTTGCAAATACTAATTTATATACATTCTATAAATTCCAAATTAGAGATTATTCGCTTTGAAATGTAATTACTCTTAAGTAATAACAAAAACGAAAGATTTAAATAGTGATACTAGTTAGAAATATCATGTATGAAAACCAAGAATATGTGTTTCCTGTACGCACTCTAAATCCAAGTTGGAGAGCGCCAAGATTTTCATTATTTGAGAAAATATTTGAGCACTTCAATATATCTCAAAGAGAAATGGTTAAATTATACAATAATGTTCAAGAAACATTGGAAAAATCATGGAAACCAAAAGATCCAATTTATCATAATTATTTAACACAAGAACCAATTTCTTTCAAAACAAGAGATGGAACCGAATATATTCTTTCAAAAGGAGTGTCTGGAATAGATTTTAATTCTCGTAGTGTTTTGAGATTTATCCGTAAAGTTCCTTTTCAAATTAAATCTAAACCAATACATCTAAGCGATATTGTTTCTTCAGAACATTTAGCAACAATTATTCCTGATACTAATACGAACATAGATAAAAAAATGTTCGAAGAATTTTATGGCAATATAGATGAAAATGAAAATTTTTATTCAAATTTTGATGTTATTTCAGAAATAACAATACCAAGTAGATCTAAAGTATTCAAACTCAAAAATAAATTTAATGCAATTGGAACAATAATAAAACCTTCAGCAACTCCAGACGTTATATATAAACAATATGATACTGAAAAAGAAGTATTGGCTGAAGAAACATCTTTAAGAATTGGATCTTGGGCGTTGAATGAAAAAATACCTTCAGAATCAGATATGTATTATTATTTAAGAGATCAAGCTAAAAATTCTCATCTAGTTTCTGTTCAAGAGGATGTTACAAACGTTGCAAATTATAAATATGATTTGGCTTTAAAATCAGAAACGAAAAAAGGAATAAACCAATATATGAACTACTGGCTAAAAACTTTAGCAGAAGTCCACATATTAGGAAGTAAATATGTTTCTTCAAAGTATGGTGACGATTTTATTCAAGAACAAGCAATGAAAGCTTCATATTTAGTTTCCGATAACATATATAAAAATATACAAAAACTAGAAAAAACTAAATCTAATTTAATTAAGAATGGATCTTCAGAAGAATCAATAACAAAAGTAAATCAAGTTTTAAAAGACAAAATGAGGATGTTGGAATTAGATCAAATAGTAAGAGCTGATGGTGAGGATGATTGGATTCACGCAGACATAAAATCAAATAACATGGTTGGAAATTATTTAGTAGATTGGGCTAATTCTGGATGGGGAAATGGATTGTATGATTTTATTCGTTTATTGAAATCAACAGATATGAGAAAATATGATTTATCTGTTCAAGAAGAAAAAAGATATTTAAAAATGTATTTATCCGAAAAAGAAAGACTAAAACAAAATTTTTTCCCCGAAGAGAATGTTGTTAAAGTTACAGATGAATATGTCGACAAAAAATATATTGTTTATTCAGCTTTAAAAGAATTATATAATCCTCTTTTTAGAGTTTGGCGTGAGAGCCACGATAGCAATAATAAAACTTTTGCGACAATAGATTTAGAAGAGAAGTTTTCTACACAAAACGAACTTACTTCAGAACATAAATAGTAACAATCACCCTATCAACTTTAAAATCAACAGAATATTTTGTTTTGTTTTTCTTTAACTCTTTCTCAAAAGAACCAAATTCAGCAAAAGACATTTCTTTAACAATCTCATCATACTCTTTCTTTTCAATTAATTTATTTTCACCAAGAGCCTGCCTTCCTACATCCCCGTAAGCAGATATCAGACCACTCACACCTAGTTTGACACCACCAAAAATTCTAGCAACACAAATTAAAACACAATCTAAATCATTATATTTTATAATATTAAAAAGAGGCATACCTGCAGTCTTGGAAGGTTCACCATCATCTGAATAATTTTCCTCACTTCCAATCTTAAACGCATAAGCAACATGATTGCATCCCTTATGTTTTTTTCTAATAGAACTTAAAATTTCTTTAATTTCAGAAGAATCTTTTAAAGGAAAAACATAACCGAAAAATTGACTTTTATTAATTAATAGTTTAGCAGAACTTTCCTTTTGAACAGTTTTCATATTCAGAATTAATTTCACTCATTTATATACTTTTATACAAGTTTAAATCTTTTTTTAAATTTTTTAATATGTTTATTTTTATTTAATCTAACTCCTTCTCTACTCATACCTACACTTTCAGAAATTTTTGCACTACTTTTACCATCAATACCTTCCTTAAATATATATCTTTGTTTTTCATCCAAAGTTAATAAAAAATTTTGATATTTATTCCAAATCATACTTTTATGTACTTTATTTTCAACATCATCTTCAAATGGAAAATCTTCTTCATCATAATCTAAATCTTTAGGTAAACTAAAAAAATCACTCACAAATCCATAATCTTCTTTAGGATAATTTGTTTTTTCATCTTCAAAAACATTCCAATTATCTTCATCAAAAAAATCAGTTAATCTTTTCTTACTAATAATATTTTTTCTTTTAACATAACAATCTCCAATTCCGATTAAAATTCTATGTAATGCTTTGATATGTTTTCCTTTAACATTTTCTTCTATCTCTTCAGGTCTAGGAAAAATTCCATTTTTCTTAAAATATTTTTCTTGAAAATCACGAACCGCTCTAACTGCAACATATTCGTTGAATTTAGTTCCCTTTTCTTCATTTATACTTCTTATCATCTCTAACCTAATATATGCCTTTGCTAAATATTCAAAACTACCTTTCATTTTAAAAATTTTAGCAGCTCTGACTAAACCAAAATAAGCACTTCCCAATATATCGAAAGTTAAATTAGGATTATGTATAATATATTTCTCAGCAAAATTTGTGACGAAGTGACCATATTGTTTTTGTAATTCTTCAACCGCACCTTTCTCTTCGCTTTGAACTCTTTGAATTAAATTGTTTCTTTCTTCATCATTTAACTTTTTAAATCTCGGAAGAGTCTTACAATATTTAATAAAAAATTCCATTTCAGGAACTTTGTAAAACTCTGAGAATTCTCTTGTTTGATATAGTTTAACCATTCATTATTCACTATCGTAGTTTTTAGTAAAAATTATTCTATCTCCAGGTCCGCAGTAAGTTACATCAATAAGTTCAGGATTTTTAAGTTCTCTAACATTATATTTTTTCATTTTTTTTAATGCTCCTAAAATTCCTTTACCAACAACTTCTTGCTCAATTCCCGTTAGCAAAGATATTTCTTCAAGATTTCTTCTTTGTTCATAATTTCCATTTCTATCCTTTCTGAAACCATAAAATAATTTTATTGATTCCATAATTTCAGGCATTATTTCCTTGAGATCTTCTTCATCGCTTTCTTCAACTTCTTTAAGAAAAGCACGCATATCTTCTTTAATATAACCTTCAGCACCATGATTCTTTAAAACTAATCTAACTTGCTCTCTACTTCCTGAAATGTTACTTAAAAAATCTTTAGTATAATCATCCAATAAATTAAACAAACTATCTTTAAATGTTAATGAATAAGGAATTTTGTTCATTTAAACTCTAAATGACTCTTTATTTATAAATATTATTCTATAATTACTATTTAGTGATTAATTAATAAGAGCAACATTTATTAACGAAAGTCCTTCCCTGAAGAGAATATTACATTTAGTGAGGATTAAAATGGCTAAAAATCTCAAACGCAGAAAATTCAAAAAAGAAATTAGTTCAAAAAAACCAGTTCAACAAGAAGCTAAGTTTACTGAACATAAAAGTAATGATCAAAATAAAAGTTTCTACTACAAATATTACAAACAACTATTAGTGATTCCAATGTTAATGTTGGTTATAGCTATGGTTCTAATTGGAGTTCAATACTCTCAAACAGGAGATTTCATCAACAGAGGAATAAGTCTCAAAGGAGGAACTTCATTTACAATTACAAACGATATGGCAAACTTAGAAAACACAGATATAGTTAATTTAAAATCAAATCTTCATTCAAGTTTTCCAGACTCAGATATTGAAATAAGGGAATTAAAAGATATTTCTACAAGGAAAGCAATAGTTATTGAAGTAGATATAAGTACTTCTGAAAACAAGGAAAAAATTTTGGAATTCGAAGATGCCATTCTTTCACAAATACCTGATCTTGACAAAGAAAATTTAGAAAACAACGTTCAAACAACAAGTTCTGCGTTGGGAAATGTATTTTTCTCACAAATGTTAAAAGCTTTAATTGCAGCATTTATTTTTATGGGAATTGTTGTTTTAATTCAATTTAGAGTTTTAATTCCTTCATTTGCAGTTATGTTATCTGCATTCTCAGACATTGTTGTAACATTAGCAATAGTAAATTTATTAGGAATTAAATTGAGCACAGCAGGAATTGCAGCATTTTTAATGTTAATAGGTTACTCAGTAGATACAGATATTTTAATGTCTTCAAGAGTTCTTAAAAATAAAACAGGAACTGTTTACAGCAGAATTATTTCTTCACTAAAAACTGGAATGTTGATGAACATAACAACTCTTTCCGCAGTAATTATTGCACTTCTAGTAAGTCAATCAGATGTTATAGTACAAATCATGACAATTTTATTTATAGGATTACTCGTTGATATGGTGAATACATGGATTCAAAACGCAGCCATATTAAGATGGTACGCAGAGAAGGTGGAAAAATGAGCACTGCAAAAAAATTATTTTCAAACACAAGAATAATTATATTAATAATAGCTTTAGTTTTAGCAATTTTAGCAATACATCCTTCAATAAATTCAAGCGGTGTAACTATTAGAAGTGTAGAATCTGAAAGCATAGCAAATCTAGCAGGCATAATGAATCCTGATCCCTCAACATCTCCTATGTCTAGAGAAAGAATAGAAGATATTAATGGGAAAAAAATTAAAAATATGGATGATTATCAAGAATTTATAAATTCTTTAGAAATAGATCAATTAGTTATAATCAGCACAAATAAAGGAATATATGAGATGAGAACAGAAGCAGATTATGACATAATTGAATTAAATCAAACAGAATTAAAAAATATTACAACAACAGTTTTCAATTCAACAACAAACGAAACAGTAAATGTTACTGAAGTAAAACTAGTAAATAAAACCGAGAAAATTTTCAAAGGAGTAAAACCTTTAGGAATTTCAGTATACAAAGCTCCTTCAAATAATATTCAAAAAGGATTAGATTTAGAAGGTGGAACAAGAGTAATTCTTAAACCTGCTGGCGAAATAAATGCCGATCAAGCAGATATGATTACTAGAAGTATAGAAGAAAGACTAAATGTTTATGGTTTAAGTGATTTAGTTGTTAAAAGTGTTGCTGATTTCGATGGAACCCAATACATACTTGTAGAAATTGCAGGAGCAAACAAAGAAGAAGTTATTGAATTATTATCTCAACAAGGTAAATTCGAGGCAAAAGTCGGAAACACAACTATTTTTAGTGGTGGAGACGATATAGTTAATGTTTGTAGAAATGACGGAGAATGTTCTGGCCTTGATCCAAGATTCCCTTGTCAACAATCTTCAGATTCATCTTGGTTCTGTAGATTCAGATTTGAAATATCAATTTCACCTGATGCTGCAAAAGCACAAGCAGATGCAACTCGAAACCTTCAAATAATACCCTCTGGTGATGGAGAAGGTTATTTATCTGAAAATATAACTTTGTTCTTAGACGATAAATTATACGATGAATTAAGAATTGGCGAAGGTTTAAGAGGTAATGCAGTAACAAATATCGTAATATCAGGTTCAGGTTCAGGAGCAACAAAACAAGAAGCTGGTTTGAACGCACTTGAAGAACAAAAAAAATTACAAACTGTTTTAGAAACTGGAAGCTTACCAGTAAAATTAGATATAATTCAATCTGATGCAATTTCACCAGTTCTTGGAGAAGAATTTATTAAAAATGCTTTATGGGTTGGATTTTTAGCAATTTTAGCAGTTGTTGCAGTTATCTTAATTAGATATAAAAAATTAATGATATCTGTTCCTGTAATAATAACTATGGTTTCAGAAATTGTTTTATTGTTAGGATTTGCAGCTTTAATTAAATGGAAATTAGATTTAGCAGCTATAGCAGGAATATTAATTGCGGTAGGTACTGGTGTTGATGATCAAATAGTTATCGTTGATGAAACTTTAAGCAATGAGAAAAGCAGCGAATATCTTTCTTGGTTCAAAAAACTAAAAAAAGCAATGTTCATAATAATGACTGCGTACTTTACTACAGTTGTTGCTATGTTGCCTTTATTCTTGTCAGGAGCAGGATTACTAAGGGGATTTGCATTGACAACAATCATTGGAGTTACATTTGGAGTGTTTATTACAAGACCTGCATTTGCATCAATGATGGAGATTTTAGTTGGTAAAAAGACTTCTTCAGAAGATGATTGAAGTCTAACACCACTATATAGTAGTTACAAAAACGAAAGATTTATAAAGACGACGAGATGTATTAAATTATGGTAAGTGCAACTAATTTGTTTCCAATTCCTGCAATATATACTGATAGTTTTAAAGATTTTTTCAAGGATAAATTAGTTGATTCTGACTTCACTTATGAAAATGTAATAACATCAGGAATAAAGTTACCTTCAGATGAATTGTTATCTCAAAAAGATAGAGAACCATTTATATTGGAAGTTGCTTCAGATTCTTTCAAAAAAAATTCAAATAAAGAAATTCCTAGACAAATTGTTTCTATCACAAACCAGATGTTCCCTAATTTAGATTATGATCAAATACAACTTTACTTTGAGTTGAAAACAAAAAGTCATCCATTAAAAGTTTCTTTTATAAAAAATGAAAAAAAATTAGAAGAATCTATTTATATTAAACCAGGGTGTAATAACAGAGTTATTGGTAACCATATGTATAATTTTATAAGTGATGATTTCAAAAATATGTTTTCATTCAACGAAGGAGTTTTCGTAATGAAAGGAATTTATGGAAACACTCTAGATAAAATAGATGAGGAAGTATTTTTAGCTTCAGAAGATTACAAATCAAATTTAGTTAAAGCATTTGTTCAAGCAAAATTTTTAGGTCTTGGAGATATAACTACAAAAGGAAATTTACAATTAGTTCCAAAAAGAAATTTATTAGTTACTCCAGAAAATAATATTAGATTTGTAGATTACGATTATATGTTTAAAGAAACAGGAACTAATTTTTTAGAACATTACAAAGATGTTCCTGGATTCTTAGAAAACATGCTTGAAGTTTACAAAGAAGAACATAGAAGAATAGCTGAAAAAATAAACGAACAACATAAACCTTTTTTCGAATTTTTAGATGTAATTAAAGATTCAAAAGATGCTGCATTTATGTCTGTTGATGATAGAGTGAGAAAATATTTAGGTTCTGAAAATTTATTTGAACATTATACGAGAACTCTAGATAGTTATTCACAAATGTAGTTTTTCTATAAAGATATATTTTTCAAGAAGTTTTTTCTATATTTGTCTGCAGAATTAAATTTATTTGAAAGTTCAAGATATTCTTTTTTTAATTCTTCGATCGTTGGAATTTTATTCCCTTTCAATTCATCAAAAATTGCAGGATTTCTAACAGCACCCCGCCCAATCATAATTCCATTAACTCTCATGCTTTTCATCAAATTTAATTTTTCAACAGAATCTAAACTTCCATTTGCAATGATTTTTTTACCAGTATCAACACATTCTGGTAAAACTGAATAATCAGGAAAATCATCATAAGATTGACTACCATATCTTGTATGAACAACGAAAAAATCAGCATCAACTTCATTTATTAAATTAAGATAAGTCTTTTTATCTTTTTCAAACTTATTTAATCCAAGCCTCATTTTAACACTTATAGGATAATTTTCATCTTGAAAAATTTTAATTATTTTTTTAACTTTATTCAATCTTTTAATCATAGCACATCCTTGTCCAAGAGACGTAAATTGAGGACTCGGACATCCGAGATTTAAATTAAATCCTTCAAAACTTTCATGAGGTTTAAACATATTCAGGAATTTAGTAAAATATTCTTCTTTTCCACCTAGGAGTTGAATAACTGTAGGAGTTAAATCATTAAATTTCAATCTTGACCAAGTAGATGTGTTATTTCTTGCTAATCCTTCAACTCTTGTAAGTTCAGTAAATGTCAGATCAGCCCCATGATTATAGCATATCGTTCTAAATGCATTATCACTAACATCTTCAATTGGTGCAGACATAAATTCAAATTTCATAATTGCTCCTTTAAATTAAATTTTTAACTTTACTATAAACCATTTCATGAATCTCTTCAATGGAAAGCAATTCTCCATTCCTGGTGCAATTAATGATGGTCCAACCTTCTTTTTTAGCAACATAAATATAAGCATCAGCAGCTTCTTTCAAATGTTCTAAATCAGCTTCATGTATGTCTCTCTTTTTTTCAGTATAAGAACGAGCCTCTTTTTTATCAACAAGTTGTTGACCAATTTCAGGAGGAACATATAATAAAATATTCAAATCTTCTTTAGGAATTCCGAGTAAATTATATTCAAAATTATTTTCCCATTCAAGGTATTTTTCCCTTTCAAGAGGATCTTTTATTTTTCCCAATTGATGTCCTTTATTACCTGAAGTATATCTATTTGCTACAAGAATTTTTCCTTCATTCAAATTATTTTTCATTTCAAAAGAAGCAGCATATCTATCCAAGGCATAAAAAATTGAACCTCTATATGGTCCAACAGATCGAGCATCCCCAAATTTACCGTTTAAATAATCTTCAACAAAAACTGCAGATCTTTCACCATAACGAGGAAAGTCAACCATCTTTACAGGATAATTTTCTTCTTCTAATCTTTTTACAATTAAATTTGTCTGAGTGCCTTTTCCTGAACCATCCGTTCCTGCAATAACAATTAACTTACCTTTCATTTTTCACACCTTAAATAATGGAAATTTCTTACAAAGTTTCAAAACATCATTTTTAATCTTCTCATGGATTTTTTTATCATCCTTATTTTTTAAAACTTTTGAAATAATTAAACCCAGAGCCTTACATTCTTCTTCATTAAATCCTCTAGTAGTTATAGCAGGAGTTCCAATACGAATGCCCGATGTGATCCAAGGAGGTTGAGGATCGTTAGGAATTCCATTTTTGTTTGTAGTGATTCCAACATCTTCCAACAATTTCTCTGCTTCTTTACCTGTTAAATTTAATTTTCTCAAATCTAATAACATTAAATGATTATCAGTTCCACCAGAAACTAAATCAATACCTTCACTCATAAGACTTTCAGCCAAAACTTTTGCATTTTTAATAACTTGATTTTGATATTTTTTAAATGAAGGTTCTAAAGCTTCTTTGAAAGCAACTGCTTTTGCAGCTATAACATGTTCTAAAGGTCCGCCTTGCATACCAGGAAAAATTGCAGAATTAATTTTTTTTTCAAATTCTTTTTTAGCAAAAATAATTCCACCACGAGCACCACGCAAAGTTTTGTGCGTAGTTGAAGTTACAAAATCAGCATAACCGAAAGGAGATGGATGATTTTCTGTAGCAACCAAACCTGCAATATGTGCCATATCTACCATCAAATAAGCATTAACCTTCTTAGCTATTTCACTTAATTTTTCAAAATCAATAATTCGAGGATACGCAGATGCACCCGCAACAATCATTCTAGGTTTTTCATGTAAAGCTTGTTCTTCCAATTTATCATAATCAATAAATCCTTCTTCATTCGTTCCATACGATATAAAATTAAATAATTTACCACTAAAATTTACAGGAGAACCGTGAGTTAAATGACCTCCTGCAGATAAATCCATACCCAGAATTTCATCACCAACATCAAGCATTGCAAAGTAAACAGCCATATTTGCTTGACTTCCCGAATGAGGTTGAACATTAACAGAATAATCTTCACACCTAAATAATTCAATCAATCTTTTTTTAGCTAATTCTTCAACAGCATCAACATTAACACAACCACCATAATATCTTTTATTAGGATAACCTTCAGCATATTTATTTGTGAAAATACTTCCTGTAGCTTCTAAAACAGCAGTACTCACAACATTTTCAGAAGCAATGAGTTCTATAGAATTATTAAGTCTTTCAACTTCAGCAATTAAAGAATTATAAACTTCTTTATCTACCTTTTTTATATTTTTTATTTGATTGAGTTCAAACATATTTATCTCCTTTTATATGAACGAAAAACAAAATCTTTGTATTCATTTTCCTCTTCAATTTCCCAGTCATTCCATTGAACTTCTGGAAATAATATGTCTCCCTCATAATCTTCTTTTACATGCGATAAGAATAATTTATCAGAATGTTCCAAACCCTTAGAATAAATTGAAGCTCCACCAATAATAAAAACATTTTTATCATTCGCGTTTGCCCATTCCTTTGCAGCCTCTAATCCTGCTTCAAAAGATGAAAAAACGTGCGCATCAGGAAGTTCTGAAATTCTAGAACTCAACACAAAATTTTCTCTATTTGGTAAAGCTTTTCCAATTGATTTGTAAGTAGTTGATCCCATTATAACTGCATGCTCAGATGTTAATTTTTTAAACAATTTAAAATCTTCAGGAATGTGCCAAGGTATATTTGGACCATTACCTATAATTCTTTTATCAGTCATTGCAGCTATAGTGATTATCATTTTAAACAGCTATCTCAAATTTTATTCTTGGATGATGTTCATAATCAACCATTTTGGAATCTTCATACTTCCACTCAAAAATGGATTTGAAATTTTCTGTTTGGATTTTAGGAAGTTTAAATGGAGCTCTACTAAGTTGTTCTTTTAAACCTTCAACATGATTTTCATATATATGAACATCCCCTAAAAAACCAATTAATTTTCCTTCTTTCAAACCAACTTCTTTTGCAACCAAATGCAACAACAAAGCATACGATGCAATATTAAATGGAAGTCCTAAAGCCGAATCCACAGAACGTTGATTCCACATAAGATTTAATTTTCCAGCAATTACAATAAATTGAAAACCATAATGACAAGGAGGTAAAGCCATATGAGGAATATCGACCGGATTCCAAGCAGTAACAATTATTCTTCTATCGTTAGGGTTCGTTTTTAATTTTTCAATAGCATTTTTGAGCTGATCTATTCCTACATTCGAATAATCAGAATCAAATTTATCATACTTTCCACCTAAATGTCTCCATTGCCATCCATAAATAGGACCAAGTTCTCTTTCTTCCATCATTTTTTTCTTAGTTTCTTCATCATGACCATAAGCCACTTTATCAGGAGAACACCATTCATCCCAGATGTGATTATTCTTCTCTCTCAACCAGTTTTTATCAGTAATTCCTTTAATAAAGAATTCCAATTCAGAAGCAACCAATCTAAAAGGAACTGTTTTTGTTGTCAAAAGAGGAAATCCTTCACTCATATCGTGCTCAAACATAGCCCCTGCTATTGCCAAAGTTTTAACACCAGTTCTATTGTCTTTCCACTCACCTTCACTAAGAATTTTGTTAATAATATCGAAATATGCTTTCATCAAAAACCCCCACACTTTTCTGGGTAATCATTCCTTTAAAAACATTCTGATATTCCAAACTATATATTTTTAAATCATTTATTATATCTCATTTAAAAATGGATTTTAACCCTGTAAAATATATGTTTGAATTAGAACGTTTTGGCATAAAATTAGGTTTAAAAACAATGCAAGACATTCTTCAAACATTCAATAATCCTCAAAATAATTTTAAATCAATTCACGTAGCTGGAACTAATGGAAAAGGAAGTACTTCAAATTTCATTGCAGGCTTACTTCAAAATAATGGTTTTAAAGTTGGATTATATACGAGTCCACATTTAAAAAAATTCAATGAACGAATAAAAATAAATAATAAAGAAATTGCAGATGAAGAAATTTCAAATTTAGTTTTAGAAATAAAAAAAGCATCTGAAGAAAACAATATTCCTTTAACATTTTTTGAATTCACAACAACACTAGCATTTCTATACTTTGCAAGAAATAAAGTTGAATACGCAGTAATTGAAGTTGGTTTGGGTGGAAGATTAGATGCTACAAATATTATAACTCCTTTAGTTTCTGTAATAACAAATATTAATTATGATCATCAACACATTCTTGGTGAAAAATTGATTCAAATTGCAGAAGAGAAAGCAGGAATAATAAAAGACAAAATTCCTTTAATAACTTCTGAAGAAAATCAAGAAATTTTAGATTTGTTTAAAAATATCTGCGATAAAAAAAATTCAAGATTTGTAAAAATAGAAAATTATATTTTAATTAAAAAAGATTTAAGTGGTTCCGAATTTATTTATAAAAATAAAAATTACAAAATATCTATGTTAGGAGAACATCAAATAAAGAATGCTTGTTTAGCTATAGAAGTTTTAAATCATCTAAATTTAGATATAAATAATTTAGAAAATATAACTTTCAAAGGAAGATTACAATTTCTAGAAGAAAATATTTTAATTGATGCAGCACATAATCCTGATGGAATACAAAAATTAGTTTCCTTTTTAAAAACCTTAAATAAAAAAATAATTTTAGTTTTGGCTTTGTCTAAAGAAAAAGATATTAAAAAAATGACTGATGAAATTATCCCTCTATGCAAACACATAATAATAACCAAAGGAACATTTAAACCAATGCAGCCTGAAGAAATTTATTCTAAATTAAATTTTCCTTCAAAAGAAATAATTCACTCTCCAAAAGAAGCTTTAGAAAAAGCTAAAAAATTACAAAAAGACGAAATTATACTAGTAACTGGTTCTATTTATATGATTCACGATGTTTTATAGATAAATTTATATA
>CAYSFC010000015.1:0-4082 GCA_964430665.1 uncultured Methanosarcinales archaeon
GAAAAGCTAGAAAAAGACGAGGAAAGTAAATGAAAGAGAAGATACAAGTAATGGTTATACATGGCGGAATGACTTTCAAAAATCAAAAAGATTACATAAAATATCTTAAAACAAGAGAAATTAAACTAGAAAAATTACCCAAATGGTATGATAAATATCTTGAAAAAAAACTTGGTGGAAAGTTTCAAATAATAAAACCTTCTATGCCTTTCAAAGATAACGCAAAATACGATGAATGGAAAATCAATTTTGAAAGATATATTCCTTTACTCAATGAAAAAGTTATTTTAATTGGTGGTTCTTTAGGAGGAATTTTCTTAGCTAAATATCTCTCAGAAAATAAATTTCCCAAAAAAATACTCGCAACATACCTCGTTGCACCTCCTTTCGATAATGAATTACTTGGAGAAGACCTAACAGGTGGTTTTAAATTAAGATCAGATTTATCTTTATTAGAAAAAAATTCTCCCAAAACAAGATTGCTTTTCTCAAAAACAGACAATGTTGTTCCTCACACTCATGCAGAAAAATACAAAAATAAATTAAAGAATTCAGAAGTAATAATTTACTCCGACAAAAACGGACATTTTCAAATTTCAGAATTTCCAGAAATAATAAAAATGATTAAACAAGATATTAAGAAATAATTTTTTCAACTTTTTCTTCCAATTCTTTCACAGTACCATTATTTTCAAACTTAAAATCTGCCATAGAAATACATTTAGAAAGATTTTGTTTAGCAGGATCTGTTGAACTCATCTCTTTTTTCTCTTCTTCTAAAAATTTATCAAAAGAAATATTGTCTGTACTACTTTTTCTTTTAAAAACTCTTTCATATCTTATTCTAGGATCTGCATCAACAGCAAAAAGAATAAATTCGCCTTTCAATTTCAAAGCTTCAATTTCACCAGCAGTTCTCAAACTTTCAATAATACAATCTTGATTTTCCAAAGAAGCTTTTTTAAATATTTCTTCTACAATAAAAGAAGGACCAAACTCACTTCTTAATTTATTAGCCAAATTAACCATATTTTCTCTAGTATGTTCCAAATTTAATTTAGTAAGTTCTTCAGTTAAATATCCTCTAACAGAATAATGGACAAAACCTTTCTCTCTCACAAGAAAATCCACAATAGTTCCTTTACCCGCACCAAGAGTTCCAGTAATCCCAATTATTTTTTTCATAAACAAATTATTCCGAACAATTATATAAACTTTTCTCACAAAAGCTTATAAATAATAAAATCTACAAATGAGTCATAATCATGGTTAAAACTAAAACTAACGAATTATCCTTCAAAACTACTGCAGACGTAAAAGTACCTAAAAAAACTATCGATCAAGTTATAGGTCAAGAACACGCAATAGAATTAATTAAAAAAGCAGCAATACAAAGAAGACACATATTATTAATAGGAGAACCTGGAACAGGAAAATCTCTATTGGGTATTGCATTATCAGAACTTCTACCAAAAGAAAAATTAGTAGACATAGTATCATTTCCAAATCCAAACGATGAAAACACTCCTCTTATTCGAACAGTTCCTGCGGGAAAAGGAAGAGATTTAATTTTAAAATCAAAATTAGATGCACTAAATTCAGTAAAAGGAACAAACGTTTTCATTTTAATAATAGCAATAATAGGTATGCTTGCTCCTTGGTGGATGCGTACGTATTATGCAAAAATAGATGGAGTTGTCGCAGCAAACATAATGTTCGCAGCAACATTTTTAGGAAGTATTGGTTTAATGATAGGTTTAGTCCTGTTAGTAAATATGAGTAAAAGAGTTACAACTAAAAGCGGAGGAAATCCAAAACTTGTTGTAGATAATGCTGATCAAAAAATCTCCCCATTTCTCGATGCAACTGGAGCTCATGCAGGTGCATTATTAGGAGATGTTCTTCACGATCCTTTCCAAAGCGGAGGTTTAGGAACTCCTGCACATGAAAGAGTTGTAAGCGGTATGATTCACAAAGCTCACATGGGAGTTTTATTTGTAGATGAAATTGCAATATTAAACAAAACATCGCAACAAGAACTATTAACTGCAATCCAAGATGGAAAATTTCCAATTACAGGACAATCAGAACGTTCAGCAGGAGCAATGGTTAGAACTCAACCCGTCCCATGTAAATTTATTTTAATTGCTGCAGGGAATCTTGATGGAATAAAAGAATTACATCCTGCATTAAGAAGTAGAATAAGAGGATATGGTTATGAAATTTACATGCAAACTTCCATGGAAGATACAATTGAGAATAGAAATAAATTAGTTCAATTCGTAGCTCAAGAAGTTAAAAAAGATGGAAAAATTCCTCACTTCACAAAAAAAGCAGTTGATTTTGTAATAGAAGAAGCAAGACGTGCTGCAAATAGAAAAAATCATTTAACTTTAAGACTAAGAGATCTTGGAGGATTAGTTAGAAGTGCAGGAGATATTGCAATAGAACAAAAATCAAAATTCGTAACAGTTGATCATTTAAAACTTGCAAAAAAACTAGTTCGTGGTTTAGAAAAGCAAATTGCAGATAAATATGTAGAAAACAAAAAAGATTACGAAATAATTATGACCAAAGGTTCAAGAGTAGGAAGAATTAATGGTTTAGCAGTTTTAGGTAGTGGAGCACACCTATCAGGAATAATTTTACCAATAGAAGCAGAAGTAACACCAGGTGGAAAAGAACAAAAAATTATAGCAACAGGAAAACTTGGAGAAATTGCCAAAGAAGCAATAATAAATGTTAGTGCTTTAATTAAAAAATACTTTGGTGAAGACATCAAAGGTCATTATGATTTATATGTACAATTTTTACAAACATATGAAGGACTTGAAGGAGACAGTGCTTCTTTAGCAGTTGCAACAGCACTAGTTAGCGCACTTAAAAACATCCCTATAAATCAATCATTTGCAATCACAGGTTCAGTTAGTGTAAGAGGAGAAGCATTACCCATAGGAGGTGCATCTGCAAAAATAGAAGCAGCAATAGATGCAGGACTTAAAAACGTAATAGTTCCAAGATCAAACTTACAAGACATAGTTATCGATAAAGATAAACTAAAAAAGATAAAAATAATTCCTGTTGATTCTCTAATCGATGTTCTAGAACACATACTAATTTGGGATGGAAAGAAAAAAATCCTAGATTCTATAAAGAAAAAGGCTTAATCCTTTATAAATAAATTACCGATACTTTTATAAATTAAACAATCGAATATTTGACATATGAGTGAGGAAATAGATTTATTACACTGGACCACAAATAGTGGACATAAAAAGGGAGAATTAGTTTTACAAACAAATTCAATCATGGTTTACAAAACATCTAAAAGATTTCTAAGATTTGCTTCTAATTTTAGAGAAATAATTTACGCAGAGATTCCAATAAATATCATAGAGAAAATAACCATCCAACGAAGTGGTGTTTTTAAAAACCATTTACTAAAAATTAAAGTCAATGAAAAAGGTTTTCATAAATTACTTGATGAAACTCATTCGGGATTATACAAACACTTAGTAAAATTATTCAACAAAAATCACAATTTATTTTTCCCAATATTTCAAAATAAATTCAAAGACATTAAAAATTTCACAAATTTAATTAAAGAAAAAATGAACTCCTAAAAATTTAAAGGATATTGAAGAACAACAAATCTTCAAAATAATTTTTTCAAAGATAAGGTGTATGAGTGTGCCTAATTTAAAGAGATTACAGAACATCACGTTTTTTCTAGCTTTAGCGTTCTCTTTATTTACAAAAAACAACATAATTCAAGGCGTTTCTCAAATGGGGATATTTCCAACAAACATTCCAAACACATTAGGTATGAGATTAGGATTATTTTTGCTCGTTGGAGGAATTGCAGCTTTCGCTTCTCATATGACTGTTTTCAAAAAACAAAAACCAGTATACGCTATAGTTTTTGGCTTAGCTGTTGCCCTAATAACTTCTTTCTCAGATAATCCTTTAACAGGTTATCTTAATGGAATAGGTGCACACTTTTGGTACTTATTATTAGCAGCAATATTATTAGGAATTTTACTTTGGGCTTTTGGAGCTTTATCAGGTAGTGGTGCAGGTTC
>CAYSFC010000015.1:4182-16789 GCA_964430665.1 uncultured Methanosarcinales archaeon
TCACCAGGACCAAGCGGTTCTTCAGGTGGTTCTTCAGGTGGTTCTTCAGGAGGAACTTCCCCTGGAACAGGAGGATCATCTCCAAGAAGAGGTTTTTGGAAAAGATTCAAAGATTTAATCTGGCCACCAAGTCAAGAAATAGAAAATAAAGATGAAAAAGACGCAATGGTCGAAGAATTAAAAAGAATCCAGAAAACTCTAAATGAAGAATTAACCAAATCAAAAAAGAAAGAAGACGTAGATATGAATAAAATTCTTGAAGCAGTGGTTGTTTTAAAGAGAGCAAAAGATCTTGGATTCGGTATAAGAAAAAGAGTTAAAGACATAGTTGATAAATTAAAAAAAATAATAAAATATTTAGAAGTTGAAAGAGAAGATCTCCGAAAATTAAATAAGAAATACAAAAAATTAAAAGCAGATAAATACAACATCTTTCACATAACTACAACAGATTCTCCCGATTACACTACAAATTACGCTTCTAACACACACATAACTTTAATCAAAAATTATTTCATAATTTGTCTTAATTTTAAGAACACCATAATAAATAAAATATCTAAAGTTCCTCCAACATCAGATATAACAAGTCATTTGAACATTTTAAAAAAATGGATATATGCACATTTCTTTGTGGAAAGAAATTTTGCAACTACCATACACACTTTAAGTGATTTTCTCGATCGTAAAGAATCTTTTTTAGAAGAAATTAAAAAAGGAAACTTCAACGTTTTACAAACTAAAGTTACCGTTATTCAAGGATTAATAAACAGTGTAAAAAGAGCAAGAGAAGTAATCAATAATGCAATACTCGAGGAAATTAATTGCAGAGTTAATTTCAACAACGATAAAAAATTAATGCGCACCAGATTCAAAAAACCAGGAGCATTCGATGACTGGATGGAAATAACAAAACTAAATTTAACAAACGATCAAAAAGACTTACTTATTAGATTAACTCCAGTTGTTTATACAAAAAATCCTGAACGAGAATATAAAATATATCAATATCTTTCATCGTCATTTAATCAAGAATTCACTGATTGGTTAATGAATTTAATGAGTCGTATAAATAGTGGAGAAACTATAGAAGAAGTTCCTGAAACTCAAAGATCTTTGTTAACCAGATTAACTCAACTAGTAAATGATTTTAAGTATTTTGATACACATACAGAATTTCCAAATAATCTATCGGAAGATCACTATACTTTCCTACAAGATAAATCAGAAATAGTAAAAAATAAACCTTCTCTTCTATCTAAAGATAAAAGATATTCTGTTCTTGAAAAAGCAATAAATCTTCATAACGAAATGAGACTTTGGTTAAATTATGTTTTCAACAAAATCTCGACAACAAGACTAGAAGAATTACTAGGATATATTCCTCAAGAAGAATTAAATAAATTAATTAAAGATTACGATACTTTAATTTCAAAAGAAGAACCTACAGAAGAATTTAACGAAGAACAAAAACTATTCCTTGAAGAGATGCGAGATATACACAAAAACAAAAAAACAGATCAAGTTATGTTTGTACAAAAAATAATGAGATCTGATTTTGAAAAAGATATGGAATTCAAAGAGTGGTTTAGAGAAGCTTTAAAATTATTAACTCAAGAACCTGAAATAAGTGTAAACAAAATACCATATCCTACAAAACCAAAACAACTTGACAAATTAATAAAAGCATACAAAAAATCTAAATCTGAAAAAGAAATAGAATTAACTCCCAAGCAAAAAATATATATGGCTGAATTTGCTAAAATAAATCAAAAAAATATAACAAATAAAATAAATATTTTAAATCACATATTATACACATCTCCATTCAAAGAAAATGGTGTTTTCTTAAGTTGGTATAAATCTAAAATTGACAACATTATTAACTCAAAAGAAATTATCGATAATATAAAAATAAGAAAAAAAGATTCATATATATTGGATAGTTTAATTGAACATTATGATAGAGCATTTCCTAAAATAAAGCTCACAGAAAATCAAAAAAATTTCATGTCTGAATTTTCAGAAATAAAAACAAAACACTCTTTAACTAAAAAACTAGAAATATTTAACAACATAATACAAGATAAATTTAATGAACAACAAGAATTCAAAAATTGGTTAGATTCTAACATTACAGAAATTACTCGTTCACCAGATTTTGTTCAGAAAATTCAAATCACACTAGAGGATTCAAAATTACTAGATACTCTCATAAACGAATACGTTGCAAAAACAAAAGGAATGAAACTAGGAAATTTAACAGATGAACAAAAATTATTCTTAAAAAGAGTTGCGAACACAATTGACGAATACAAAAGAATGGTTATAAGAGAATCATTAAGTTCTTTAAGTGACGAATCTTTTGAACAATGGTTCAGAGAAACAGAGAAAAAAATAAAAGAAGGATATAGTGTACATGATGTGTATGTAACAGATGAAATTTCTTCAGCACTAGATAAATTCATAAAATTATATGCTGAAAAAACAACTCTTTCAAGAAACCAAATAAATTTCTTAATACAGGCAGGTTTAATTTATGCCACAGATACTCAACCACATAAAGCAATAATTGCAGATCTTACAAAAAGCATAGATGCTTTCAATACAGCATTTCATAAAGTTATAAAAGAAATTCCAGATAATCCGTCAGAAGAAACATTAAAACCTTTAGCATATTATAGAAGATTTGTTGAAGATTTAAGAATTAAATTTGAAAAAAGAATACAAGACTATATTGATGAAGAAAACGAAAGAGAAAGAAAAAGAAAAGAAGAAGAAGAAAGAAAAAGAAAAGAAGCAGAAGCGCTACAAAGAGTTAGAGAACAACTTGCTAAACAATTAGAAGAATTAAGAAAAATAAAAGAAGCAGAAGAAAGAACTCTTAAAAATCCTCCAACAATTTACGATCCAGATTTTAACAAAAAATTAGAAGATATTAAAAAATTATTCGACAAAGATAAAATTAAAGAAGAAATTAAAGATGTTATAGAAGCAATATCCTTCAATCAATACAGAGAGTATGCTGAAAAATTAAACATAGAAAAAATTGAAGTTGCACACATATCTACAAACATCAGAGAGTACTTAATAAACATAATTGGTTTAGAACCTTCCATAGTTAACCAAATAGGAGTATCCGAAACATTGGAACAGGATGTATTTAAATTCAACGAATGGTTAGGAGTAGTTGAAGATATTAGAGACCAATACTACTATATATTAAAATCAAACGAAATTACAGTTCAAAAACTCAACCAAGGAGAAGGTCCAAAACTATTAAATATGCCAAAACAAATGAATTTATTAGCAGCACCAAATAATTCAGAAATAAAAATAAAATTAGATGTATTAGATAATGCTCTTTCTGACAAAGAAAAACATTATACTCAAATTGTAAAACAGTTAACAGAGTTAAAAGATAAAAAAGAAAAAGTAGATAAAAATATAGATGAAACCAAAGATGAAATATTGAAGCCTGCAAAAGAAGTAACAAAATCTTTACTAAGTAGAGAAACTAAATTATATGGCTTGTTCGTTGATGTAAAAAACAAATCTGAGGCAGGTAATGGATTCAAAGAATACGTTCAATGGTTAGAAGATGGTAAATCAAAATATGGTTCCAGAGAATTTTCAAAAAAACACTTAAGATACATAAGAGGTTCATAAATTGGCTGAAGAGAACAAAAAAACATCGACAATAATGATTGTAATGCTAATAACATTATTCATACTAGTAACATATTATGTAGTTACAAATAATTTTTTCACATCAAGATCTTCTTTTGAAGATGCAAATTCTTTCTTTGAAATATTCGAAGGTATTGTAAATGGAAATATGAGTCAAGTCTCCTATAATTTAAATCCTGGATTAACTTTTATGGGAATGTTCATAATGTTGTTTTTAATATTGTTTTTTGGAATGAAAGTTTCATTAGGACACATAATAAATAAACAAGGCCCTTTAGTTATTTTCGCATTCATACTTTCAATTTATGGTTTTATAAACAACGCAATTTATAGTTATATAGTAAATGGATCCACATATTTAGTTGCAGCACTAGTTTTCATAGTGTTAATAATGATTTTATGGGGAACATTTGATCATGTTTCAAAAATAGGAGGCACTCCTCCATAAAAGGTGATAAAATGGTAGATGAATTAATACAATCAATTAAAAAAGGCGAAGAATTAGAAGAACATATTTTAGGAATTCTTGCTGACGAACTAAGACGTATGAAAGCAGCGTATGCTAATCAAAAAGCCGCTTTAGATATAATAGCTGATTTAGAAAAAGAACACGGAGCAGATAAACAAAAAGTTCTAAAAGAAATAAAAGAAATAAGAGAAGATATTATTATTAGCTTTAAATTAGATTTTAGAGATTATAGATTATTTCGAAAACCAGATTCATTCCTCAAAAGATTAGAACATCATTTTGATGAATTTGATTATCCTCAACAATTTGAAGAACTTGCTAAAAAAGTAGAAAATCTATTTAATCGAATTGAAAAATTACTTCCCCAAGAAGTTAGAGAAGATAAAGCAATGCGAAGTGCAGCTACAAAAGAAGAAAGAGATATAAAAACTGGTAACATGGACGAAGCAAGAGAACTTTTACAAAAATTAAAGACTCTTTTACAATCATCAATTAGCCTTCACCAAAACTTATTAAGATTGTTTACTGAGGCTTATGAAGAAGTTCAAAAATTAGAACATGGTTCAAAAGATGTTGAACACAAGTTAGAAAAATCAGAATAATTTTTTTCAAATTAAAATTTAAGACAAGAAGCTTTTGAGCTTCTAATTTTTTTCAAAATGTATTATGTCGTCTATAATTACACCTTTATCTAGTCTAACAGGCCTCCAAAAATCTTCTACCAATTCAGCATTCAACCAATTAGCAACTTCAGCAGAATTACCAATAGTAGCAGATAAACCTATAATTTGAAGATTTTTTAATTCTTTACGTAAAAGAGTAATTAAAACTTCTAATGTAGGACCTCTTGAAACATCATTAAGCAGATGAATCTCATCTATAATCAAAACACCTATATCCTTAAGCCAAGGACAATTATGTCTTGTAAGAGAATCTAGTTTTTCACTAGTAGTAATTATAATATCTCTATCAATTAAATATTTGTCATCAGAATCTAAATCTCCTACACTCAAAGAAATTTTAAACTGAGGATACCTTTTAGTAAACTGTCTGAATTTTTCAGAAGCCAAAGCCTTCAAAGGAACAACATAAACTGCTTTTTTACCTTTATTTAAAGAAAGTAAATTAACCATAGCCAACTCTCCAACCAAAGTTTTACCTGATGCAGTAGGAGTACAGACCAGAAGATTTTTCCCTCTAAAAATACCTTTATTTATTGATTTTATTTGAGAAGGTCTAAGTACATTAATATTTAAGCGTTCCAATTCAGAATAAACTTTTGAAGGAATAACATTCTTATACTTAATCAAATCCATACTAAAAGGTTATTCGCCTCATTTAAAAATCTTAAGAAAAAAATTACGTTAATCTTGCTACGAATACCTGCGCCGTGACTTGCATTTAAATAAATTTACTCTTTTTGCATAAGTTTAGCAAATGTTGCCAATATTATCAAAGCAGCTCCCACAACAACAAAACCCAAACCATTGTTAAGGCTTACAACTGTTTCTGAAAGATACTTGCTTAAACCAACTAATGCAAATATTGCTCCAATCGAAACCATAATCATTACAACTAATGATCTTATAGTATTGTGAACAATTCTTAGAGTTTTCTTTTCAATATCATCCATTGTTTGCTTCACCGTATGTTTAACATCTTCAACCACAGAACCACTGAATATTGACGATGCCAAATCTTTTAAAATATCTTTAAAACCCATTTTTTTCTCCATTTTTATTCTAGACACAAAAAATTACTTCTCATGCCTCTTATGTATTAATCTACCTATTGCATATCCCAACAGAGTTGCAGCTATAATACTTGTTAAAGGATTATTTTTTACAAAATCCTCTGTAGCATCAACTATTGGAGATGTTGACTTTTGTCTCACCATATTATCACCTTAGATTTTTATTTTTTAGTTTTAGAAGCCTTTTTCTTTGTGTTTTTTGCTCTAACGCTTGTTTTTTTAACAACTGTTCCAGATGCTTTCTTTATTGCTTTCTTAACAATTGGCTTCTTCATAATGTTTTTCTTAGCTTTTTTCATTGCTTTTTTAACTTTAGGAACTTGTTTCTTAACAACCTTTCTTACTTTACCTTCTTCTTCCTTTGCCTTTTCAGACAATTTCTTTTCAAAATTCTTAAGATCCTTTTTCAATTGATTTGCATATTTTTTCTTGTTTCCTTCAATATCTTTCATAATTTTTTCAGTAAATTTCTTTGCTTCAACTTTATTAATATTATTTTCTTTCATGTAATTTTTAATTTCTTTTTCAATTTTATCCTTTGTAAGTGCTGTAATTCCAATACCTAAAAGGAAACTTTTTTTCATTAAATCCTTCATAATTTCACCCTTTATTTACATTGAGTATAAGGCCTTATATATAACTCGTAGGCCATTATCGTCATTTACTATTTTATTTATTGATGAACTCATATTATTTATATACGATTGCATCTCTCTAATTAAATCCTCTCTTAATTCATTACTGCTTGGTTTTTGTTCAACAATCTCTAATAGTTGGTCAGTTCTATTTTTAATATTTTCTAATTGTTCTTTTTTATCAAGCAAAAATTGATCATCTTTTATAATAAAATATTCTTTGTTTTGCATCTCTATATCAATTATTTTTGTAACATCTTCATAAAGTTCATTTAATCTTCTTCTTAAAGTAATTATTTCATCATATAATTTACTTAAATAACTAGAAGAATCTACCATTGTCGAAGAATCTAAATGATTTTTCAAAGAATCTACTTTTTCCTTAAGTTCAAATACAATTTTAGATATGTTTTCATTTATAGTTTCATCTCTAAGTTCAATCTTATAAATTCTGTCTTCTTCCCCTTCTTTTTTCTTAAAAAGATTTCCAAACATATTAATACTCCGAATCAACATTTAATTCGCTAGTTACAATGCTTATGAGACTAATTAATTTATAAAGGTATCGTAGAAGTAGGAAAGTTTAAAAACACCCTTCAGGTTATTTTAGCAATGGTGAAAATATGAGTGAAATTACATTAAATTTAGGTTCCAGTGGCTCAAAACCCTTTTTATACTCTTTAAATAACTTAAAAAAACACTTTATATCTTTAGGTTCTAGTGGCAGCGGTAAAACCGTACTAACAAAGGTGTTAATAGAAGAATGTGCCTTACAAAAAGTACCTTCAATAGTAATCGATGTACAAGGAGACTTATCTTCTTTAATTTTACATGGAGATAAAGAAGAAATTCTTAAACATAATTTAAGTGAAGAAAATTACAATAAATTCAAAAAAGATATTCAAGTAAACATATTTACGCCAATTTCTTCAAAAGGAATTCCAATATCTATAAATCCTTTAAAATTATCACAACAAAAAGTTCCTGAAGAAGAAATAATTCCAATTCTACATTCAATCGCAAATGCAATAACAAAACTTTTAGGATATTCCCTGACAAATGATAAAGGAAAATCTGCAGAGGCAATATTGTACACAGTATTAAAAAATTCTTATGATTCAAAAAACAACATAAATTCTTTTGATAATTTAGCCAACTTAGTGGATACTTTAGACGGAACTCTTCTTGAAGAAGTAACTCCGTTTATTTCAAATGAAAACGAGCTTAAGAATCTTGTAAAAAAAATAAAATACATGACTGTTGGTGAAAAAAGACTTCTCTTTCAATTCGGAGTTTCCTTAGACATAGATTTATTGTTGGGTAAAAAAGACCAAGACAAAAAAACAAATATAAGTGTAATTTATCTCAACACTCTAAATAACCAAGACGAAAAAGAATTTTTTATAACGAACTTAACAACAGAACTATATCAATGGATGTTAAGCAACCCTTCAGACAAAGTTCAATGTGCATACGTAATAGATGAAATAGCACCATACATTCCAGCAACATCAGAAAAACCAATGACTAAAAGCATTTTAAATCTCTTATTTAAGCAAGCTAGAAAATATGGTATAAGTTGTATTATTGCAACACAAAACCCAGGAGATATTGATTACAAAGCATTCGCACAATTTGGTTCTTGGGCAATAGGAAGATTAAGTGTTAAACAAGACATAAAGAAAGTAGAAAATTCCTTGAAAACTCTAGCAGGAGCTCAAGATTTAATTTCAACATTACCAAAACTCCAAGCAGGAGAATTTTTATTGTTTGCACCAGATATCTCCAAATCTTTAATAAAATTAAATTCTCGTTGGCTTTATACACAACATAAAACTTTAAATGAAGAACAAATAAAAGAACTAACTAAAGATTTAAAGAAAAAATTTGAAAAGTATTATGTAGATGAAGTTAAACCAACATTAAAACATAAAGAACAAGAAAACAAATTAATAAAATTAAATACTGAAAAAGACGTTCCAGGAAAAGATGCAAAATTATTTTTTCATTCTCTAAATTATAAAGAAGCAATGGACTTCGCAACAAAAAAACGTAAAAAAATGTTTTGGTTATTCGGTCCTGCTTTGGAAGACGTATTAGATGTAAAAGAATCTCTTCATCCATTCGTCATGGCAAAAGTAGGAGTAAAAGAATCCTTCTTAGGAATTTCAAAACCTGAATTAAATCATCACAATCTTTTTTTTGATGGAACAACAGGAGACATAATCAAAGCTACATCACGAAAACATAAACATTTTACACAAACATCTAAGCTATTAAATTTAACAGATAATCAATTAAGTGTTGCAAGAGCGGTAATGATGTCAAGAAAACCTATATCTGTTCCCGACATAGTAAGAAAAACACACTTATCCCAAGCAACAGTATCTAAAGCATTAACAGTTTTATTAGATCAAGCTATTGTGAAATTTAAACGAATAGATAAATATAAACAATGGTTTTCATTAAATCCTTTCAAGAAAAGTAGAATAAATTATTTTTCAGCTAAACCTGGATTATTAATACATCAAAATTTTGAAGGTCGTTTACCAAATGTAAATGTTGCAACAAAAGATATATCTCAGTTCGTACGAACTTGGTTTAAGAATTCTCAAATGGAAGAGAAAAAAATTGTGTACTTACCAATATATAGAATAACTTACACAAATAAAAAAGGTAAAATTAGAACTATTCAAGTAAATGGCGCAACAAAAAAATACCAAAAACTACATTTTTAATTTTTCTTTTCAATTTTAGGATAAATTCCAGGCTGCATAAAAACTTGACTAGATTTAACAACCAAACCTTTTTCAGCTTTAATTATGTCTTTAGAAATCATTTGAGTTTCCCCAATACAAATCAATTCATCCTTTAAACTCATAACTGCAACAAGTTCTCCAATCTGTAAATCAGATTCAACCTTAACAACACCAGGAACCTTCAAAGAAGCACCATTACAAATAGAATTTATTGCACTATCTGAAATCCATATCTTAGGTAAGTGTGCAACAGCCTCTTCAACAGGTCTAACCAATTCTCTTAATTTAGTTTCATTACCTTTTTCAGTATAATAAAAGTAGGCATCAGTTAAATCTTGTAAAGTGCATAAATAATTTTCTTCATTAAAAGGACCTGCTTTTGTTCTACGAAGTTCAGCCATGTGAGCTCCACCACCTACTGCCTGCCCAATATCTGAACAAATTTTTCTAATATAAGTTCCCGCTTGACATCCAATTTTAAAAAGAACATCTTGATCTTTTATCTCTAAAATTTCAATATAATAAATTTTCCTATATCTCCATTGTCTTTTAACAGCAGATTTTATAGGTGGAAGTTGTTTAATTTTTCCAACAAATTCCTTTAACATAATTTTCCTTAAATCTTCTTCTTTAAACGGTTTGTGAACATGCATTAAACAAACATATTCTTTTCCTGCAGGTAAAAGTGCTTGAACAATTCTTGTTCCTCTTCCAACAGCAACAGCTAAAATTCCTGTAACTTTAGGATCTAATGTTCCAGAATGACCTGCTTTTTTAACATGAAGTATTTTTTTAACAAAACCACTAACTTGATGACTTGTTGGACCAGAAGGTTTATCTATATTTATTACTCCATAATCTAAATGTTCTTTTATAGGTCTTTTATAAGGACTACAACCGAACTTAGGATTAGTTTTAAGTTCCATTTTAACTAGAACTTCTCTATCCATTTTCTCAAAAGGTAAATCTCCCATATTTAAAGAAACTTTAACCTCCTTTAAAAAGGTTTCCTAGCAATAGTACTTGGACTTCTTCTACCAACAGAAGGACCATCAGAAACAATAAAACCTGCTTCTCGCAAATTATCTCTAACTTTTCTAGCGCAAGAATACGTAGTTAATACAGCTCCTTTCTTACAAAGAGAATAAATTTTCTTAAAAACATCTAAATTCCAAAGTTCAGGAACTTTCCCAGGAGAAAAAGGATCAAAGAACACAACCGTAAAATTTTTTACTCTTAGAATTTCCTCTCGAAAATCGCCCAAAAACATTTTAGCGTCAAGCCTATCATCAACATATTCTCCTTCAGAAATTAATTTAACAAAAATATCTCTAACATAATTCATCTCTCCCAAATCTTGTTCTTTTAATTTTTCCATAATTTCAAAATCATTCTCAAAAGCAAACAATTTTATTTTCTGAGAAGGATTCTTTTTCCAAATTTCATAAATTGCAACTAGTGAATTATATCCCAAACCAAAACAAACATCTGCAATAACTATTTCTTCCATATCTAGAATTCCTGAAGGAAGAACATGTTTTCTCAAAGCTTCATCCAAAGCTCCAGAAGTAGTATGGTAACATTCATCTAACTCTAAATTTCTATATGTGGTACTTCCATCACCAGTTGCTACTTTTTGAAGTTTCATAGTAAACTAACAAATATTGAAGATATAATATATCCTAATATTGATATAATTAAGAAAAAGAAGTATTTTTTAAACATAGCATATGAAAGTTCATCAAAATCCATATTATGTCCAGTATGTCTATGGTGAGCAATATGTTTCTTATGTTTCTTTGGATAAGTGTGCAAAACAAAAAACAAAGTTCCTGAAAGAATACCGAACACAAATATTATTGCAGTCATATAAAAATGAGCCTCCAAATTAACAGAAGACAAAATAAATAATATTGAAAAAACAACATAATCTAATGTATTAATATCTCTTTTATTCCAAAATAAATAAATAAATGCAAATGAAAGTAAGAATATCAACAAAGAAATGTTAAACGGAACATAAATGAAAGTAACTAAAAAACCCAATAACAACAAAACCATCTGTAAAAAAGGAATATGTTTTTTAAAAATATCAACTTCTTCAATAGCATAACGAGAAATTAAGATTCCTACAAATAATCCACTAAAACCAATGCAAGTTGTTAAAATATATGTAAATAAATCCATTTTAATCAATCTCATATTCTATAGAACCAATTCCACCATCTTCTAAAATAGTTCCACATAATAAACCACTCTCAGTTAAAATTAAATCACTACTCCCAACACCCGTCTTATCATCTATTGGAAATAAATTCCCCTTTGAATCAACAACATATATACAAAAATCTTTATTCACTCCAAATTCTTCTTTAACATATTCATAAGTATAATTATAAAATTCATCCAATTTAACATTATCTGCTTCACCCTTACTCATAAAACAAAGTTCGCTGCCATCCTTGTTATCGCAATTTGACATGTATGCAAGAAGTTTTCCATCTTCAAGAAGGAGATCATTATTTTCACTTCTATCTTTTGCTAAATAACCATAAAATAATCCAATAACTAAGATAAAAATAGCAACTGCAACAATTAAATCAAATGACCAAGTTTGACCCTTTTTATTCATCATCTCAACTCTGTTTCTAATTTTAATTTCTCAATTTAAAAATATTGTGTTATTATCTTGAATCTTTTTGTTTTTAAATATTTGGAAAATTTTATAAAAAAACACCCTTTTTTTCCGAAAGATTTATAAATGATGAAATGTTTGGAATATTTCATTAGTATTTAAATTACACTTATTAGGGGGATTAAAAATGTCATCATTAGTAAAACGTTGCCCAGAATGTGGTAGCTTAAATTTGTTTTATAACAAGGAAAAAGGGGAAATAATTTGTAAAGATTGTGGTCTTGTTATAGAAGATAAAATGGTTGATTTCGATCAAGAGTGGAGAGAATTTGATTCTGAAGCCGCTGCTAGAAAAAGAAGAACTGGCGCTCCGATGTCTTACACTCAATTCGACCAAGGTCTAGGTACAGATGTTGGAAGGAAAGCAGATTTATATAAATTTGAAGGAAAAACAAAATCTAAATTTTTCCGTTTACAAAAATGGCAACAAAGAGTTTCTTCAGCAATTGAAAGAAATTTAAAACAAGCCTTATCAGAATTAAAAAGAGTTTCATCTTTTCTAAGATTACCTTCTTCTGTAGATGAAGAAGCTTCAAGAATTTACACTTTAGCAGTTCAAAGAGGATTAGTTAGAGGAAGAAGTATGGAAAGCGTTGTAGCTGGTGC
>CAYSFC010000016.1:0-16388 GCA_964430665.1 uncultured Methanosarcinales archaeon
CCTAATTCATCAAGAATATCTTTAGCTTTTATAGCATAAGCTTCATCCAAAGTCATACCAACAACCATTTGAGATAACATTGATGTAGATGCAATTGCAGAAGCACAACCAAAAGTTTTCCAAAGACATTTTACAATCTTTCCATCAACAACCTTTATCCAAATTTTCATGATATCTCCACAAGCAGGCGAACCAACTTCACCCATAGCATCCATATCTTTAATTTGAGATTCATCTAAAACTGCATTTCTAGGTCTAACGAAATGATCCTTTACTTTGTCTGTGTAAAACCAATCTTGTCCATCCATTTTAATCACCAATTGCAGAAATTTTTCTTAATTTATTTACAATTTCTTTAACTTTTTTAATAACGATTTCAACTTCTTCCGAAGTATTAAAAGAATTTAATGTGAATCTTATAGAAGAATGAGAAACTTCGGGTTTCAAACCCAATGACGTTAAAACATGAGAAGGTTCTAAACTTTTTGAAGAACAAGCTGAACCTGTAGAAACAAAAATTCCTTCTTCATTCAACATCAAAATCATAGATTCTCCTTCAACACCAATAAATGAAATATTAACATTGTTAGGTAATCTTTTTTCCCAAGATCCATTTAATTGAGTATTAGAAATTTCCAATAAACCTTCTTTTAATCTTGAAGATAGTTTTTTAACATGTTCAACCTTCTTTTCCAAATTTTCTCTAGCAATTTCAAAAGCTTTAGCAAATCCAACAATTAAAGGAACATTTTCAGTTCCACTTCGTAAACCTTCTTCCTGTCCTCCCCCATAAATAATAGGTTCTAATTCAACACCCTTATTCACCAATACACCAATACCTTTAGGACCATTTATTTTTGAACCATTCAAAGTAATCAAATCAGCACCAATATTTAAATTTAAATATTGTGAAGCTTGACACGCATCTGTATGAAAAATAACTCCTTTTTCTTTACAAATTTTAGAAATTTTATTCACATCTTGAACTACGCCAATCTCATTATTTGCATAAATTATTGAAACCAATATAGTGTCTTCTCTAATTAAATTTTTTAACTCATCTAATTTAACAAAACCTTCTTCATCAACATTTACAACAGAAACATCAAACCCTTCTTTGACAAGATGCATGGCACTTTCTTTTACAGCAGGATGTTCTATTGAAGAAATAATTATATGTCCTTTACCTTTTTTTCTAGCAAAACCTAATATTGCCAAATTCGCAGATTCTGTACCAGAACCAGTAAAAATAATTTCTTCAGGTTCAACACAAATTAATTTAGCAATTTTCTTTCTAGCATTATAAACTGCTTTCAAAGCATCAAGACCTTTCTGGTGCATAGAACCTGGATTCCCATAATTTTCCGAGAAATAAGGAAGCATTTCATCTAAAACTTCTTCATTTACAGGAGTTGTTGAAGAATTATCAAAATAAATCATTTCAAACCACACCGTCCATTACAATTTTTTTGCACGTGTTTTTCTACCAACTTCAACATCGGTTCTATAGTTTCTTTATTCAAAGAATATATTCTATTTTTACCTTCTTGTTTAACTTCAACAACATTACAAGCCAACAAAGTCTTAAGATTATGACTTATCTTAGATTGTTCTTCTTTAGTCAGAAAACAAATTTGGCTAACGCTTAAAGGACTCTCAATTAAGCATTCTATTATCTTAAATCTGGTCTTATTTGCTATGACTTCGAAAAAATGATAATATGATTTACATTTCATATGAAATTGTATTCATATATTATTTATAAATGTTTCGGGGCAAAGTTTAAAAATAAGATGCTTTAACTAATATTAGGGGAGATGTAGACGATATTATTAATTTCGTTGCATTTGAATGAAACTCTGTTGAATGAAAATGGATATACATATAACTTACGAAACTCTTTTTGACTTATTAAGGAAGGAACGTTCTCTTAATGAGTTGCAAACATTAGATACAGATTTCTGGGTTCACGTTCTAGATTATATTAAAGAAAAAGAAGGAGAAACAAATAAAAGTAAACCTCCTTCCGAAGTCGAAAGAATAAAACTTCAAATAAATAATGTTAAAAGAATAATCAAAGAAATATATGAAAGGAGAGAAAGAAAAATCTTAAACATAGCTCTTAATGTTGTAAGAACAGACACTTCTTCTTTTGTAGATACTCAAAACATGCTCCCTGAAGAAAAAGCTCTTTTCAAAGACACTTTAACAATATTAAAATCATATAAGAAAAATATATTATCAAATGTTTTTGCAGGTTTAAAACCAGACATATCAAACATATCTTCAACAAAAACACAAATATATACTTCTTTAGAATCTGAATTAGTAGATGAAGAACCTGAATTAAAACCAGAAATTATTAAAGAAGTTAAAATTGAAGAAATTTCTAAAGAAGAAGTTTTAGAAGAAGAAAAAGAATTAGTGGTTGATAAAAATGGTAAAGTTTCTGTAAAGTTTCTAACAACGGTGCCTAAATTTATGGGAATGAATAAAGATATGTTTGGACCATTTAATGAAGGAGATTCAGCATCATTACCTGAAAAAATAGCTAAGATTCTATTAAAAAAGGGAAAAGTTGAATGTGTTTAAAATGACTCGTCTTAACTTCGACAATTTTAGTTTTTTCATTGAAGAAAACCAAGTAAAAATAGACTTTGGAAAACATTACTTTTTTAAAATAAATTTACAAGATTTAAAAGATATAGATAATGAAATAATTATATCTGAAAAATATTTAGAATTTCCAAACTTAACTGAAAAGTCCGCAAATAACAAAATAAATAAAATAATTGATAACGGATTACATAATTTAACAAACTCATTTACAAATAAAAAAGTTCTTTTTATAGATGAATATTCAAACATTCCTTTAATAGGTTCGGGAGAGTTCGGAATTATTGATAGAAATACAAACATAATTGAAATCAAACCAGTAACAGGATGTAATTTAGACTGTATATATTGTTCAGTTAATGCAGGAGATAAAAAGAAAACAATAGATATTCTCATAGATCCATATTATTTAATACAAGAAAGTAAAAAAGTAGCCATACAAAAAACTCATGATGTTGAATTTAATATAAATCCTCATGGCGAACCATTACTTTATCCTTTCATGGAAGAGTTGATTTCCGGATTAAAAGAGTTTTCAAAAGTTATATCTATTAATACCAACGGAACATTTCTAAACAAAGAAAAAATAAATGCTTTAATTGAAGCAGGATTAACAAGAATAAATCTTTCATTAAATACTTTGGATCAAGAAATTGCAAGTAAAATGTCAGGAAAAGCATACCCTTTAAAACATGTTTTACAAATGATTAAATATGCTCAAGAAAAAGGATTAGCAGTTTTAATAGCTCCTGTAATTGTACCAACATTTAATGATTCTAATGAAAGAGATATAGAACCACTAATCCAACTTTCTCAAAAATTAAAAAGCAATTTTCCCAAAATAGGATTTCAAAAATTTTTAAATTACAAAGGTGGAAAAAATCCAGTAAACGAAATTCCTTTCGAAGATTTTTTTGAAAACTTAAGAATTTTTGAAGACAAATATAATTTAGTTTTAACACCAAAAAAAGATTACAATCCATTTTTAATATATGAAGACAAAACATTAGAAAAACCTTTCACCAAAAATCAAACAGTTAAAGTAGATATAATTTGTCCTTCAAGAAATATTGGAGAAACTCTTTGTAAAGCTTCAAATAGAATTGTAACTGTGCGTGGTTTAAAGAAAGATAAAGGCTCAATTAATGTTAAAATCGTTAGAGATAAACACAATATTTTCATAGGTGTTCCATTAAATTTATTTTGAACAGAATTTTTGTTTTATATGAGAAAAAAGTAATTCTTGAGAGGTTTCATTTTCTAAGAACAATTTATATTCAAAATTTAAGCTTGAAAAAAATCGAGAAATTCTTCCCAAATTAACCCAATCATCTAAATTCGGTCTTGGAAAATAAGTTTGAATTAATTCCAAATATAATCCTTTTTCTTTAACAAGGAAAGTTCCATATTTAGTGTGAGAAAATATTTTGCCCGAAGGAGTATTTACAATTATAAAAGGTGTGTGAGTTCTTGAGAGATTAGAAGCAAATTCCACCTCCGAGCAATCTATTTTAAATATAATTTCTTGCGAATTCATTGTGTTACTATTTTTAAGTAGTATGTATTTATAAATCTTTCGTTTTTAACCACTTACAAGTAACAAATTAATTAAAATATATAAAGTATATGTAAAACATTAAATATATACGTGTATTTGAGTCATTATGGTTTATAAATATCATAAAGATATACCTAGAAGATTATATTTCATTCATCCAAATAAAGGTAATCTGGCTTTAATTTCAAATTACGATAAATTCTACTCAAACCTTCATTTCAATGAAATTAAGGGAATTGTTATAACAAGACATAAAATAAATTCTCCCGATCTAATATTTCCACAATCTCAATATGAAGAGATAATAGAAAAATATTCTTGCGAAGATGAAATTTTCACAGAAATCGATCAAGATGTCTTTTTTACATACTTTTCAAAACTTAATTTTTCAAATCTTCATACTCTTCCTCTAGAAAAAAAAGAAGAATCTAAAATAAAATTAAATTACTTAGAAGGAATGTTGAAAATACCTAAAGATTCAAAAGATAAAGATTTCATAATAGAAAAAATAATTTCAAGAGAATATGTAAAGACAAAAATAACTCATGAATATATTTTATTTGATAATTTTTTTAAAAGAAAATCAGATTACTAATTCTTTTTAGATTTTGTTTTCTTAACAGGTTTCTTTTTAGCAACCTTTTTCACTGCTTTTTTCTTAACAACTTTTTTCTTAACAGGAGATTTTTTAACAACTTTTTTCTTAACAGGAGATTTTTTAACAACCTTTTTCACAGTTTTTCTTTCGCTTTCTTTTTTCAATTCTTTTTCAGCTTCCATTAAAGCTTTAGCTTCTTTTAATATTTGATCAATTTCTTTTGTTTGATCTTTATTTTTAACATCAAAATTAACTATTTTTATTGGTTTTTTAGATTTTCTAACCAAAACAAATCTTTCTGCATAAAAGAATGAAGAAAACAATCCAAGATAAGCTGCAATCATCATACCTAAAAGAATATGATAATGAAGTTTGTAAGTATAACCTGCAAAATAAATCGCAAAAATAAAGTTAGTAGCAACATACAATAAATTATATGTTTTAAGTTCATCTTTAGAAAAACTCTTAACTGTTTGTTTGTACAATAAATATGTTATTATAACAAGCAAAGTTAATTTAATAACTTGAAGTGTTTTTCCAGCATCAAAGAATAAGCTCAATAACAAAAGAAACTGAGCACAATAATTTATCATAAGTGAACTTCTTTTCATATTATTCTTTGATAATTGGGCTTTCCTTTTAAAAGTTTTCATTCGTGAGTAGTTTATTTTTAAATGACTAATAAATTTATAAATAAATTAACTGTTCTTTAATCATGGTAAAATGTGATGTATGTGGACAAAAAATCAGACTAACTTTTTTAAACAAAATAATTGGTACTGTTGTACGAGATAAAGACGGGAAGAAAAAAACAGTTTGTTCTGATTGTCAGAAAAAACATAAGGATTTAAAAGAAGTTCTTTAAACACCCCTTTGGCTTAGTGGGTCATTTACGCATAGGCGAGCAAAGTATGTTTTACGATATTTAAGCATACACAAAAACTCACTGCCTCCTTGGCTTAGTGGCTATAGCAGCTGCCTCGTAAGCAGCAGATCCCGAGTTCAAATCTCGGAGGAGGCTTTCTTATTACTAACTCCTTTATACATCCAAGCCAAATTCCTTTTAATTTGTTCTTTAGAAATTCCTTCTTTATTGCAAAGATCAACAAATTCAGAAATAACCTTTCTTTTTTCATCACTCAAATAACATTTACCACCTCTTAGAACAATAGAAGAGTCATTCAAATAAGGATCATACTGTTTAACTCTTCCTTTCTCACAGTTCTTAATTTGCTTAAAAATTAAAGGATTACTCAAAGCAGCTCTTCCAATCATATAACTATCATAATTCTCACATTTATCATAACAATCAATATCTCCATTGTAAATAATTTCTAAATCAGGAAAATCTTCAGATAAATTCTCCAAATCTATTACGGGCTTAGTATAGTTCCATTTCAACGTTCTGAAATGAATATAGAATTTCTTTACACCATTTTTACTACAAATATCCAAATATTCCTTAATTCTAATCTTATCAGGAGAAGTACCTAATCTTAACTTTACAGAAGGAATAAAAGCATAAGAGCTTAATTTAGCACACAATTTACCCATCAAATCTAAGTCATAAAGAACCCCTGAACAAATTTTTCTTTGTTGCATAGATGAATGAGGACAACCCATATTCAAATTAATTTCTTTAGCATTAGGGAGTTTAGAAACTAACAATTCAACATCTTCAACACATCCTGCTCCAATTTGAAATATAGTTTTATTTTCATCACCAGGAAAAACTTTAAATTTTTCATCACGATCAATATCAGAAGGCAATATAAGCTCTGAAAACACAAAATCTGCACCTTTAGATAATAAAAAGTGTCTAAACACATAGTGACCAAGACCATTTATTGGTGCAAAGTATAATTTCATAATAACTAGAACATTTAACTATTTTTAAAAGGTAAGGTTTATATATGAGTTAGTCCTATATAGGTGTTAGGGGAGCTATAACTACGTTATTAGACTAAATAGGTATGGTTTTTGTTGATATTTGCACACTAGAAGTAGTGTTCTATTTCGAGACTGCACACCACACAACACACAACACAAATCGCCATTGGCGTTGAGGGGTTGATCAAGTATCAACCTCCCATTCTTTTTTAAAAAACACAACCAGTATACAAAATAGTATACAAAACACAACATTTATATACTAGTTACACTATTTTAGGTGCATGGTAGTGCTTTTTGATCAATATAATTTACCTTCAGATATTTTTGAAATTATTTTTGCCACAACTCAACAAGTAGAAGTAGCTAAAATGTTAATTAGTGAAATGAAAGTTAAAGGTGGCGAGATAGGAAAAACTGAAATGAGTATGTTTGCAACCGCACTTCACGAAGGAAAAATGATAGAAACAACTTCTGGAGAGGGTCCTTTTAGGAAAAAGAAACAAACAAATATATCATATAACAAGAGACAATTTTATGATAGAATATTGACACCTATGAAAACAATGGGTTTAATTGACTATGATTTATACAAAAAAACATACAAAATCAGTGAAAAATTCAACAAGAACATGATGCGAATAGGACTCATGTGGTTACAAGAATTAAGAAAACCTCCTATCAAATTTTAATCATTAAGAAGGCTCTCTATAGACTTTCTTACAAACCACCCTCCCCTAACCCCCTATAGAGAGCTACTTTTTTTATCACTAAATTTAAATATACTCTTGTTAAACCATTTTCATCTTGAAAGAAAGAACAAAACAAATATTTACTTGGATTTTAATAATTATAATAACTTTATATATAATTAACGTTACTTACAAAAGAACTTTTAATCCTCATGCAGACGTGGGTGAAGAACTTGCTTGGGACGAATTACAGCCTGCAGACATAATTCTCATACAAGAAAGATGGATTATTGGTTGGATTCCAGGTTTTTGGTCACACACAGTAATCTTCGATTCTTATGATCAAAATGGTACAGGTTGGGTAATTGAATCAAAATATGATGGTATACGTAAAAAACCATTGAAAGAAGTTTTGGAATATTGGGGAAGAGAAAAAATAATTTTACGATTAAAAAACACAACTCCAGAAATCCAAAGTAAAATAATGAATGAAGTTTATTCACATTTAGGAAAAAATTTTAGTTATCTTTGGTTAGGGAAAGAACAAAATCCTGATAAATTTCTTTACTGTTCTGAACTAATTTGGAAAGCATACAAAGACGTAGGTTATGATTTAGATGTAAATCCTGGATGGAAATGGCCTTATTTTAATTCTGTTGCTCCCCAAGAAATATATGATAGTCCTCTAACAAATAAATATTATACTATTGAGTAAACTTTAAATACATTAATAAACATCTAATTTTAATGTCAAAAGAATATTTTATAATAAGTGATTTACATCTTTCTCAAACTAAAAAAGCAACATTTGAAAAAGAATTAATTTCATTCTTAAAAAATATAGAAAATAAAGAAAACTCCGAATTAATAATTGCAGGAGATTTAGTAGATTTATGGGACATAAATAATGACAAAATATTGGAAAAATTAAATAAAATAATTAATCAAAATAAAACTATTTTTGAACAATTTAAAAAAACAGGAAATAAAATCCCAATTACTTTGATTTCAGGAAATCACGATCACGAATTAGTTTGTATAAAAGAAACAAGCAAAATATTAAATAATTATAAAATACATTTAAGTTATAATCAAGAAATAATTCGAAAAATAAAAAACAAAAATATTTGGATAGAACATGGTCACAAATATGATAAGGCAAATAGGATTGAAGATTTCAAAAATCCAAAATCAAAACCTCTGGCATACTATGTCGATAAAGAAGTTCTTTCAAGACTCAAAAACAAAGATTCAAATCAAGGCTTTGGGTGGGTTGATGACATATATGCAGTTCAACCAAGAGATTTTATGTTTAACTGGTTATTCTCAAAATATTTTTACAAAGAATTAAATCCTTTCTTAAAATATTCATTATTGCCTTTCTTAATTTTATTTATGTTCAGTTTTCTTGTTTTAATTGCAGGATTTTTAAAAAGATTAAATTTAATAGATATATCCTTTCTAACCACCAAATTTGGAGAGCATTTAGGAATTTTTGGAAACATATTAGATGTTATTATATTTTTTGATGGATTATTAATAATTATATTAATTTTGTTAGCATTACCAATATATTTTATATACAAAGATTTAAAAAAGAAATCACGAAAGTATGGCCTTGATTTAGATCACCTAAATGCAGTAAATGAAAAAAAATATGTCGATGCTGCAAAAAAAGTTTTTAAAAAACATAAAAATGTTGCAATATTTGTGTTTGGTCACAACCACCAAAGTGTTCTTAAAAAAATAAATAATAAAGTTATCATGAATGCAGGAACATGGATGAAAATATTGACAAGAATAACTCCTTTGAAAATATTCATATTGCCTTCAGTTTATTATCCAAATTACCAATTAACATACGGACACATATATTCTGAAAAAAATAAAATAATATCCGAAGTAATTGTATTACCTAAAAAAATCAAACCAGATTTATCTCACTTGGAAAAACTTGCAATATTTTTAAAACACAGAAAAAAAATAAAATCTCAGAGAACATTCATAGAAATATAAAATGTTATTAAATAAAATAAAATTAAAAAACATAAGAAGTATAGAGTCCTTAGATTTATCTTTCGAGGAAGGAATAACACTTTTAACAGGAGACATAGGTTCAGGAAAAACAACAATTCTTATGGCAATTGAATTCGCCTTATTTGGAATATTAAGAGGAAAAGTAACACCAAACGAAATTTTAAGACATGGAGAAACAGAAGGATATGTCAATTTACAATTTACAATAGAGGATAAAAAAATAAGTATAACAAGATTCCTTAAGAGAACTTCTTCAGGTATAAACCAACCTCCTGGAACAATAATAATTAATGGACAAGAAGAAGAACTCGTTGCAACAGAATTAAAATCTAAAATACTGGAAATATTAGGGTATCCTCAATCACTATTAAAAAAATCTACAAGTTTATTCAGATTCACAGTTTATACTCCCCAAGAGCAAGTAAAATTAATTTTGCACGAATCAGAAGAAGAAAGAAAAGACATAATTAGAAAAATATTTTCTTTAGACAAATATAAAAATATAGTTTCAAATATCAGTCCTTATCAAACCTTTCTAAGAAGCCAAATAGAAACCAATGAAGGAAGACTATACGATTTAACAACACTAAAAGAACAAAAAACTGCAAAAGAAAATGAAATCGAACATTTAAAGAAGAACATTATTATCAAGGAACAACAACAAACAAAATCATTAGAACAAAAAAACAAATCAAGACAAAAACTAGATGACTTAGAAAAATTAAACAAAGAATTCTTAGAACACAAACAAAAAATAAAACTTAAACAACAAAATATATCAAATATAAAAAACAATTTTAAATCATTATTAGAAAGAGAAAATAAATTAAATGATTCACTCAAAAAAACCACAATCAAAGAAATAAAATTCGATAAAGATATAAAAATTAAACTAGAAGAAAAATTAAAACTATACAATGAAAAACAAATTAAAGTTTCAAAACAAGAAGGATCTTTATTTGCAAATCAAAAACAAATTTCAAATATATCAAATTCAATCATATCTTTAGATGAATGTCCTACGTGTAGACAAAAAGTTTCTGATAGTCATAAACACAAAATAAAAGATTTACAAACTAAATCTTCAGAAAAACTTCAAAAACAAATAAAAGAATTAGATTTGTATAAAGAAAAACTGAATCAAAAAATAAATGAAACAAAACAAAAATTAGAAGATCAAATAATTCTAGAAAAAGAATTCTTAAAATATCAAGAGATAAAAAAATCTCAAGATTTAATTCAATCCGAAATAAAAAACATACGATCAGAAATTAAAAAATATGAAGAAAAAATAAAAATTGAAGAACAATCATTAAAAGAATTATTAAATGAAAATAAAAAAGAAATTCCTATAGAAAAAGAAAAGAAAGATTATGAAGAAAAATCTCAAATGTTGAAAAATATTGAATTAGAATTAAATACGTTAACAACAAGACAAAACATAGCTACAAAAACTCTTAAAGACTTAAACGAAGCCATAAAAATAAAAATAGAACTTCAAAAAACAAATCATAAACTAAAATCAATAAAAACGTGGATAAATGATCTTTTTATACCTTTATTGAACACTATTGAACGAAAAGTCATGTTAAAAGTTTACGCAGAATTTAATCTATTATTCATAAAATGGTTTGAAATTCTAATTGATAATCAACCAATAAACGTTCATCTAGACGAGAATTTTACACCAATAATAGAACAAAATGGATATATTACTGGAATTGAAAATTTATCTGGAGGAGAAAAAACTTCATTAGCGTTATCATACAGATTAGCTTTAAATAAAGTTTTAAACGATTATTTCAGCAGAATTAACACAAAAGATTTACTAATATTGGACGAGCCAACAGACGGATTTTCAACGGAACAATTAGATAAATTAGCCCAAGTTCTAAATAACTTGGATGCAAAACAAATAATCTTGGTTTCTCACGAGCAAAAAATGGAATCTTTCGCTCAAAATGTTATACGTGTTGAAAAAAATACTCATCGAACAGAAATTTGCAAATAATAAAATTTAAATAGTCTTCAGATAAACATAATCTTATAATGTTAAGACTAAATTATTCTAATAATCACAAAATAAAGTTATGTTTAGGAATAGCATTTTTACTTTTAGGAATACTTTTAACAATTTCCGTATTTTTCGAATCAAATAAAGATATTGTTTGTTACTCTGAGTTAGATTGTAACGACAATCTTTCAAATACAATAGATTTGTGTATAAATGCAAAAACAGTTGATTCATACTGTTCCCATGGAATTAAACAATTTTCTACAAAATTAGTACAAGAATTAGATTTAGATGAAAAATCTACTGTTTCTGTAGACATAAATAATCAAACTCATTCAATTCACGTTTATGAAGTAAATGGTGCAGACACAACAATACAAATTTTTTCTGAACCTCAAACAGTTAATGTTAAATTAGGTGAAATTGCTTCCCTTGATTTAAATGAGGATGGAATAGATGATGTTCAAATATTTATTAAAGAAATAAATAATGGAAGAATAAAAATTATAGTAAAAGATGTAAATAAAATAAAAAACTTCAAAGAAAATGTTAGTTCACATTTAAAATCAGAAAACGGAAAAATTTTTGTGGAAGATGGTACGACTTCTTTTGAAGGAGCTCTTGTTTATACTTACACACAAAATGGAACAAATAAGTCAGTAGTTGTTTTAACAAATATTTCTTCAAATCAAACTTTCGATATCTTTTCTTTAGAGGGATTAGAAAATGGTTCTTACAATATTTCAATCTCCGTATTTAGCTGTGAATTGTTGGAGGCTCAAGGAATGTCTTGTGATAATTTTAATGCTTCAAATTCCTCAGGAGAAATCATAACTATAAACACCGAAATAAACATTAATGAAACTGAAGAAGATGAAGAAGATGAAGAGCCACATTTAGGTGGTGGAGGTTCTGTAGGAGGAAGTCCAAGTTCTTCTGGAAATGGTGGTGGAGGATCAACTGGAGGGGGAGATGAAGAACCAGAATATCGTACAATAGAAGTTACTTCCACCGAATTTACTTCACACTTAAATTCAAAGCTCAAGATAGATGATGTTTTAGGAGTATATTTATACATGGAGGCAGAACCTCTAGATATAGATGTTGATGATGAATATTACTGTAGAATAAATGATAAAGATGTTTGGTTTGGTGATTATGTTTTAGGTAGAGTTTATTTATTATATCGTGTATATGATGGTGATAATGATGTGCTTCCAGGAGATTTAGAAATAGATTGTTATTTTAAAAATTCCACAAATGGTAGAGGACACATAACTGCTTTTATGGAAGATAACAATATTTCTGTAGATGCAAATTCTCCTCGTGTTGAAAGTTTTTCAAATCTAAATGTAAATTCAGATGTTATGAAATCAGAAAAATACGAATTTCAAATATATTATTCTGAAGAAATGGATGTTTTTCAAACACCAACTATTGAATTTTCTGAAAGAGATTTTCTAAAATCTCTTTCCAATTGTCAACATAGTTGGATAACTAATTCAATTGGAAATTATAGTTGCGATATGAGATTAGTATCATTAAATTTACCTGATATTTATGTAAATATATCAAAAATTCAAGATGGTTTCGGCAATCCTTTGATAATTGAAAATGATATAAATCATTTTTCAGCATTTACTTCAGATCCATTAATAAGTAATATTAAAGTTAATTCAATTACAGATTTAAATATGGATGAACCTTTTAATATTTCTTTCACATTCACAGATTCAATGAACCAATCATCTACACCAATGATTAATTTTACACCAGACCTAGATTCAATCGTTGAAAATTGCACTGAATCTTGGATTTCTTCAGACACTTTCTCAAGAGTTTGTGATGTTAAAAATATTATCACTGACTTAGGATATGTTAATGTAAGTATAAATAACACTGAAAATATTTTAGGTAATAAGTTTAATGGTTTATTCGAAGAAAATCTTTTTGGTATTAACACATATACATTACAAATAGAATCTTTTTCATATAATTTAGATACTATTGTTCCCAATCAAATAACAGATATTGATAGAGGAAGCGATAAATTTGAAATGAATGTTTCGTTTTCAAAAGATATGGATACCAGAATAACTGAATTATTATTTACTCCTTCCGAAGATTCTTTAAATCCTACTTTGAGTGTAAGTGATGTAATAACAAATTGTTCTTTTGATTGGATAAATTCTAAAAATCTAAGTTGTGAATGCGATATTTTGGCAAGAGGAGTTAATCTTTCAGATGTGTCTTTAACATTAAATAATTTTAGAGCGATAACTGGAGAATATGTGGATTATACTGATTCAAATACATTTGATATAGATGTAAATTATTGGGAACCTATTTCCTTCGCTATAAATTATAATTATACTGTAGTACACGAATATGGAGATTGGAAAGATAGTGCGGATGCTGCAATAGCAGAGATGAATAATATTTTTGCAAAAACTTCGAGAAAAAGATATGAGATAAAAAAATATGTAATATATAATGATGAAGATCATAGATTAGTTAGAAGTAATTTTGATAATTATGTATATGATGAAGGAAGACCAACTTCATTAATACAACAATATGTACCAACAAGACAAATGAATACAACAGAAGTCAACGATTTAACAGGAGGTTTTATTCAGTGTGCTAGTTTAGTTTATTTTAATGGTGTTTCTTACCCTATAATAAGTTTGTTCCATTCAAATACTTCTTCAATACTTCATCCAGATATGTTTAGTATGCCTACTTTAACTCATGAAATGGGACATACAAACGGATTGGCTTATCCTGATCAATATCTTTACAAATACACTGATGACTGTATGGGTGTAGCACCAATATTAGGAGTTTATGATTACAATCAATTATATAGTTGCGATCCCATGACTAATCGAGATGGTTGTCCTTCCGACGAAGATTTAGAATTTAACAATTATAACTCAAATGTAATTGACATAAATTTAAATCATCGCTATACATATATGGATGTGAGTGATTTAATTGCAAACACAGCAAGAGTTTGGGTAACTGATGAATCAAACAATCCTATAGATAATGTGCAAGTGGATGTTTACTGTATAAGAATACCTTGTTATTATTGTGATACTCAGTGTAGGCCTGATGGTCCTGGAACAACACCTATATTTGGAGGTTCAGTTAACACATCTGTTCTTTTAGAAACAGTTTATACTGATTCAAATGGTTATGCCGAATATACAAGACCTGCAAATGTTTTCTGTATGGATGAAAGCGGATGTTCCACTTCATCATGTATAGCTAAAAAATTAGTTGCGCATAAAGATGCTTTAATAGGAGCCGAATATACTCAACATATTGATTTAGAAGAACAATATTTAATAGATTATTCTGATACATACACAAAACAAGTAATTATAAGTTAATACTTATAAGTGGTGAAAATAGATATATTTAAATAAGAAATTATATTTTTGTTTTTAAATGAAATATGATTTAAATCTAAATAAATCTTCATTGGATTTATTTTTGTTAGATTTAATTGGATCTGATTTTAAACTAACTGATTTCGATACAAATTTTATTTTAAATTCTCCAAAAAATACTCCTGAAACTATAAAACAATCTTATAGTTACTTAATTAAAAAAGGATTTTCAGAAGAAAAAATCTCTTCAAACATTTATTTGTTGGGAATTGGAATTGAAAATCTTATTCAGAATTATTTGAATTTAGAACAAAAAGGAATATCTGAACAAGAAGTACTTAAAAATCCAAGAATTTTAACCAGGAGTAGGAATTTCATTAATGAAACTTATGATACTTTAATTAAATTAGGATTTAAAGATGAAAAAATACTTCAAAATAGAAATATTTTAGTTGCAGGTTCCAAATTCATAAAAGAAAATTGTCTTTTCTTATCATCGATAGGTGTAAGTTATCGTAAAATTACTTCTCACCCAAATATGCTTATAACTTCTTCAAAAAAAATGGAGAAAAATTACGACTTGCTTTCATCTTTAGGTTTTAATTCAAAAAGAATAATTAAAAGTCTCCCTTTATTAACATACAATTCTCAAACTCTTTTGGAAAATTATCAAAAATTAATTAATCTAGGATTAAAAAAAGAAAAAATTTCTTTACATAGCAACATATTAACATTGAATCCAGAAAAAATTAAATCAAATTATCAAAAATTAATTCAAATGGGTTTAAAACAAAATGAAATTAATAATAATATTTCAATTTTATATAGAAATTTAGATTCCATGGAAAAAAATTATTCTTTCCTTATTTCTTTTGGTTTTGATTCAAAAAAAATAATAAAAAACTCATTTTTATTAACTTCAAATCAAAAAACTATAGAAGATAAATTTGATAATTTAATTAGTTTGAATATAAATAAAGAAAAAATATTATTATCGCCTCTTTTATTAAAATTAAAAAAAGAATCAATTAAGAGAAAATATGATTGTGTTATTTCTTGTGGTGTTGATGAAGAATATTTACAAGAAAATCCAAAATTAATTTTAATAAATGAAAATACTATGAAAGAGAGTATCTATTTTTTAAATAAAATTGGGCTTGATTATAAAAAAAATTTTATGTTACTTCAAACTTCAAGAGAAAATAAAAGAGACAAAATGAAATGGTTGTTAGAAGAATTTTTTGATTATAATTCTGATAATTCTTTTACAGAGAAAAAAGAAAAAGTAAGAAAAGTTTATTCATTCTTAGCAAATAATTACAGATGTTTAACAGACTCGATTTCTTCAATGAAAGATAAAAAAGATGTTTTAAGAAGTAAAATAGATGTTCTTTATAAATAGAAAAAACAAACATTTATAAATAATAAATTTGTCAATTATCTTATTACTGGGTGTGTTTGTTGAGATTAGAGCTTATTAGTAAATATATTAAAATATTTTTACCTCTTTTTATAATTTTAACTTTAATTCCTTTTGCGTATTCTGTTAATGATCCAGGTCACGATTCTTTATATTTGCAGTTAA